>JAYVRO010000226.1:0-1874 GCA_043776165.1 Rubrivivax sp.
TCGCGCAGCGGTTGTTTGTCGTAGCTGGGCGGTGTTTGCCCTTCGACGACTTGTTCGGCGGGCCAAAAGCGTGATGAATCGGGGGTCAGCACCTCGTCCATCAGGGTCAGCATGCCTTGGTCGTCGATGCCAAATTCGAACTTTGTGTCCGCAATAACGATCCCGCATGTCAGCGCGTAGGCAGCAGCCTGGGTGTAGAGGCGCAGCGAAACATCGCGCACTTGTTCGGCCAGGGGTTGGCCAATGCGTTGGCACATGTCGGCAAAGCTGATGTTCTCGTCGTGTTCACCCATGGGCGCCTTGGCGGCGGGCGTGAAGATGGGCTCGGGCAAGCGGCTGGCGTTTTGCAAACCGGCCGGCAGCGCAATGCCACACACCGTGCCACTGCGCTGGTATTCCTTCAAGCCAGAGCCCGTGAGGTAGCCCCGCACCACGGCCTCTACAGGGATGGGCGTTAGGCGTTTGACGAGCATCGCGCGGCCACGCACCAACGGCTTTTCGTCGTCGGCAACTGCGCTCTCAGGCGGCAAACCTGTGAGGTGGTTGGGCACCACATCACGCAGGCGCTCGAACCAGAACAGCGCCATCGCGGTGAGCACCTCACCCTTTCCAGGAACGGGCTCGGGCAGCACGATGTCAAAGGCGCTCAGACGGTCACTGGCCAGCATCAAGATGCGGTCATTGCCCACCGCGTAGTTGTCGCGGACCTTGCCGCTGGCTATGAGGGGCAAGGAGCGCAAGACAGTGGGATTCATGTTGAGCTTCGCGCGCCGGTGGCTGGAGTCACTTCGAGTTTCACCCCACCCGGCATACCTTCAACATGTTGGTGCCACCCGGGTAACCCATGGGCTCACCGCAGGTGATGGCATAGGTGTCACCCGGGCGCAGCACACCCAGTTCAACCAACAGGGCTTCGGCCTGGGCCAAGGCTTCATCGCGGTCACTGAGCTTGGGCATGAGCAGCGGGCGCACGTTGCGGTACAGCGCCATCTTGCGCTGGCTTTGCGGCTGCGAGGTCAAACCAAAGATGGGCACCTTGATGTTGTGACGGCTCATCCACAGCGCCGTGGAGCCCGACTCCGTCAGCGCCAGGATGGCTTTGCAGCCCAGGTGGTGCGCCGTGAAGAGCGCGCCCATGGCAATGCTCTGATCGATGCGGCCGAACTTCTTGTTGGTGAAATCGGCGTCGAGTTTGACTTCGTCAGCGCGCTCGGCTTCAAGCGCAATGCTGGCCATTTGCTCGACCGTTTCCACGGGGTACAGGCCGGCCGCGGTTTCTGCGCTCAGCATCACGGCGTCGGTGCCGTCGAGCACGGCGTTGGCCACGTCGCTGACCTCGGCGCGTGTGGGCACGGGCGCGTTGATCATGCTTTCCATCATCTGCGTGGCGGTGATGACCACGCGGTCCATGTCGCGTGCCATGCGGATCATGCGTTTTTGCAGCGCAGGCACTGCCGCGTTGCCCACTTCCACGGCCAAGTCGCCACGCGCCACCATGATGCCGTCGCTGGCGCGCAAGATGGCTTCAAGTTGCGGAATGGCTTCGCTGCGCTCGATCTTGGCGATCAGCGCGGGCTTGTGGCGCGTTGCCTCACCTGCAACGTTGGCCAGTTGACGCGCCATCTCCATGTCGGTGGCACTTTTGGGGAAGCTCACCGCCAAGTACTCGGCGCGAAAAGCCATGGCGGTTTTGATGTCCTCCATGTCTTTGGCTGTGAGCGCAGGCGCCGTGAGGCCACCACCTTGTTTGTTGATGCCTTTGTTGTTGGACAACACGCCGCCTACTTTGACGATGGTGTGTACTTCTTCGTCGCGCACAAGGTCAACTGTTAACACGATCAAACCGTCGTTCAGCAGCAGCGTGTCGCCCGGGC
>JAYVRO010000227.1:0-5968 GCA_043776165.1 Rubrivivax sp.
CGGCCAAGTCATCCAGGGTTGGGATCAAGGTGTGCAGGGCATGAAGGTGGGCGGCACACGCGTGCTCACCATCCCGGCCGATCTGGGCTACGGCGCACGTGGTGCGGGCGGTGTCATTCCGCCCAACGCGACCTTGGTGTTCGAGGTGGATTTGCTCGCGGTGTGAGGCTGCGCCCGGCGCACGGGCGTCAACACTTTGCATTTACACACACCGTGGCGAAGCGTAAAGAAGGCCAATCCCGGCGGTAAAGCTCGCGCCACAACACCCCGCTTGCGGTCAAACTCCGGGCCGCAGACGGTTCAAACCGATCCACCACCCCAAAGAGGCCAGCATGGTGAACGAACTCCAAGACCGTGAAGTGCTGGGTGAACCAGTCCAGCGACCTGAAACGGTCGCTACTGTTGCCGCTGTTGTTACTGAAGCTGCTACCGAGGCTTCGGTTGAAGCGAGCGGTCACAACCTGTCCTTGCTGAGTCTGACGGCGCTGTCCAGCGCAGTCTTGGCGGCTTGCGGCGGAGGCGGTGGCAGTGAGGCGGTGGCGGGACCGGTGCCTATTCCTGCACCCGTCCCTGCGCCTGTTCCTATTCCTGTTCCTGCGCCTGTTCCTGCGCCTGTTCCTGCGCCTGTTCCGGCTCCGGCTCCGGCTCCAGCTCCGGCTCCGACGCCTGCCCCTGCCCCTGCCCCAGCCCCAGCCCCAGCCCCAGCCCCAGCTCCTGCTCCTGCTCCGACGCCTGCTCCCGCACCTGCGCCCACACCAGCGCCCGCCCCGCCCCCCGGTCCAGCCGCCATCACTCGCCCCGAAGCCGCACGCTTCCTGGCGCAAGCCAGCCTTGGCAGCAGCGCTGTCGACATCGAGCGTGTGCGCAGCCTGGGTTACAGCGGCTGGCTCGACGAGCAGTTTGTTATGCCCCGCAGCAGCTCAAATGTCGACTGGCTCACGAGCAAAGGCTACGACAACGCGGCCAATCGCAACAACTTCCAGGGCGCCAACAACATGCTGTGGCGCAAGTTGCTTGGCAGCCCCGACGTGTTGCGCCAACGTTTCACCTTGGCCTTGTCAGAAACCGTGGTCATTTCACTCGCCACGCTGTCGGGCGTGTCCTTTCGAGCCTTTGCTTCTGGCATGTTCATGGACACCTTGGAAGGCAACGCTTTTGGCAACTATCGCGATGTGCTGGAGAAGGTCTCGACCCTGCCGGCCATGGGCGCCTATTTGTCCTTCGTCGGCAACCGAAAAGCCAACGCCGCGACGGGCAGCCAGCCCGATGAGAACTATGCGCGTGAGCTGATGCAGCTCTTCTCCATCGGCTTGGTAGAGCTCAATCTCGACGGCACACCGCGCTTGGTCGGCGGTTTGCCCAAAGAAACCTACACGCAGGACGACGTGAGCCAACTGGCGCGTGTCTTTACAGGCTGGGTTTTCGATAACAGCGTGGGCACCATCGACACGCCCGATCGCGCTGTTCGGCCCATGATCCAAAGCGCGGCGCTGCACGAGCTGGGCACCAAGAGCTTTTTGGGCACAACCATTCCGGCCAACACCAATGGTGCGCAGAGCTTGCAGATGGTGTTGAACACCTTGATGGCCCACGCCAACATGGCCCCCTTCATCAGTCGCCAGCTCATCCAGCGTTTGGTGGCCAGCAACCCCAGCCCCGCCTACGTGGCCCGCGTGGCCACTGTCTTCAACAACAACGGCGCGGGCGTGAAGGGCGACTTGAAGGCCGTTTTGCGTGCGATCCTTTTGGACACCGAAGCGCGCAGCAGCGCCAACCTCACTGCGCCCAACTGGGGCAAGCTGCGCGAGCCCGTTCTGCGCTTCATTCATTGGGCACGCACTTTTGGCCTGGCATCGGCCAACGACACCTGGAACGTGGGTGACTTGAGTGACCCCGCTACACGCCTGGGACAAAGCCCACTGCGTTCGCCCACAGTCTTCAACTTTTTCCGGCCCGGCTATTTGCCACCCAACACGGCGCTGGGTGAGCAGGGCATCACAGCGCCTGAGTTTCAGATCACCAGTGAGTCGTCGGTGGCGGGCTGGATCAACTTCATGCAAACAACGGTGAGCAATGGCATTGCCACCATGCGTGGCAACTACAGCGCTCTGACGCCGCTGATCCCAGACGGCGCCGCTTTGCTCGCTGAGCTCAACGTGTTGCTCGCCGCCGGGCAGCTGTCGGCCGCTACCTTGGCGCAGATGAAGACCGCGCTCGACACCATTTCGACCAGCACCGCCACGGGCCAGAACAACCGGCTCTACGCGGCCCTGGTGCTGGTGTTGGCGAGCCCCGAATACATCGCGCAAAAGTGAACAGGTGCCCACCATGACCACACAAGCCTCTCGTCGTGAATTCCTCAAACGTGTTGGCGCTTTTTCGGCCACCGGTGTGGCGGCACCCTTGGCGCTGAACCTGGCCGCCATGGGCGAAGCCGCCGCCTTCAACGCCACCGACTACAAAGCCCTGGTCTGCGTCTTTTTGTACGGCGGCAACGACTACGCCAACACCTTGGTGCCCTATGACAACGCCAGCCACGGGCTGTACCTGGGGCAACGCGCTGCCATCGCTACGCAGCGCAGCGCGCTCGACGCCACCGTGCTCAACCCAACGGTGGCCCTTGCTAACAGTCGACAATACGCACTTGCGCCCACCCTGTCGCCCCTGTTGCCCATCTTCAACGCCAGTCAGTTGGCGGTGATGCTCAACATCGGCAACCTGGTGCAGCCCACCAGCAAAACGCAGTACACGAACAAGTCGGCACCACTGCCGCCCAAGCTTTTTTCGCACAACGACCAGCAGTCGGTGTGGCAAAGCTCGTCTCCTGAAGGGTCCACATCGGGCTGGGGCGGACGCATGGGAGACTTGTTTGCGTCGAGCAATGGCAACGCCACTTTCAGTTGTGTCAGCGTCACAGGCAACGCCGTGTTTTTGGCCGGCCGCACTGCGGTTCAGTACCAGGTCACCACCGGGGGATCGGTCCCGATCACGGGCCTGGCGTCACCGCTCTTTGGTTCGCAATCGTGTTCTGACACCTTGCGCAGCCTCATCACGGCGCCACGCAGCAACGTCTTTGAAGCCGAACACGCACGGATCACCAAACGTTCGATTGAAGCCGACACCCAGCTCAGCGCTGCGCTGGCCACGGCGCCCACCATCACCACACCTTTTGCGGGCTTGAACAACCTGGCTGCACAACTGCAAATGGTGGCCAAGATGATCAGCGTGCGCGCAGCCACAGGCGCCAAACGGCAGGTGTTTTTTGTCTCCATCGGCGGCTTTGACATGCACGATGGTTTGGTCGACAACCATCCCGGTTTGTTGGCCACGGTCGCCGACGCCATGGCGTCATTCCATGCCGCCACCACGGAGCTGGGCGTGGCGAGCAAAGTCACCACCTTCACGGCCAGCGACTTTGGCCGCACGCTCACCACCGACGGCGATGGCTCCGACCATGGTTGGGGCAGCATGCACTTTGTGATGGGCGGCGCCGTCAAGGGCCGCGCCTACTACGGCACGCCACCCACCATTGCTAACAATGGACCTGACGACGTCGGCCAAGGCCGCTTGTTGCCCAGCTTGGCCGTGGACCAACTGGGCGCCACGCTGGGCAAATGGTTCGGTGTGAGCGACACCGAGATGGCGATGGTGATGCCGCAAATTGCGAACTACACGACGCGCGATCTCGGGTTCTTGTAGAGCGCCGCTATTGGCCGTTACTCAGGCCGCTTGTAACCACCGACCTTGGGTGAACGGGGCTTGCTCCAGGGCTTGGCGCCACCGGGTGCGCCAAAGGGCTTTTTCGCGCCGAAGGCCGACTTGTCGCCAAACCGTGCAGCGGGCTTGTCGTTGAAACGGTCGGCCGGACGGTCGTTGGCTCGGTCATTCACACGCTCATTGCCACGGTCGTTGAACCGGTCAGCCGGTCGCTCGTCAAAGCGCGGTGCGGGCCGGTCACTGAAACGATCCACCGGCTTGGCCGCAAAGGCGCCTTCGGTGCGTGCCGCCTTGGCAGCAAAGTAGCTGTTGTTCGGCCGGTCAGCAAACTGGCCTTGATGCGGCGCCGGGCGCTCGTCAAAAGAACGCGCTGGGCGGCCTTCAAAGTGGCCACCATTGCCAGCAAAACCACCACCGTGCGCAGCAAAAGGTTTGGCAAACGGCTTGGCAAACGGCTTGCCAAATGATTGACCACCCGGTCGGCCACTGCGTGCGCGATCTTGGAAACGCTCGTTGGGGCGCGTCACCGCCTTGGGCTCGGGGCGCTTGGGCTCCAGGCCTTCAACCACAGCCGAAGGAATGCGCTGCGTGGTGAAGCGCTGGATGCTGTGGATCATGGCGGAATCACGGCGCTCAGCCAGCGTCACGGCCAGGCCTTTGGTGCCAGCACGGCCAGTGCGGCCAATGCGGTGCACATAGTCTTCGGCTTTCATGGGCAAGCCGTAGTTGATGACGTGGCTGATGCTCGGCACATCAATGCCACGTGCGGCCACATCGGTGGCCACCAGCACCTTGAGGTGTTGACGGCGCAGGCCGTCCAAAACGCGGGTGCGGCGCCCCTGTGGCATGCCGCCGTGCAATGACGCCACCTTGTGGCCCATGTCGGCCAAGCGATCTGCCAGCCAATCGGCGTCACGTTGCGTGCTGGTAAAGACCAGCGCTTGTTCCATCTCTTTTTGCGTCAGGATGTGGTCAAGCAAAGCGTTTTTGTGCTCTTGGTCGTCAGCCCAGTGCAGGCGCTGTTCGATGTCGGCGTGGGTGTCGGTGTGGCCCGACACGTCGACGCGCTGCGGGTCGCGCAACAAGTCACCAGCCAGGCGGCCCACGTGGCCCGCAAACGTGGCACTGAACATCACTGTTTGGCGCGCCGCAGGGGTGGCCGCAGCGATGTGGTTGATATCGTCGATGAAGCCCATGTCGAGCATGCGATCGGCTTCGTCCAAAACCAACATCTCGACGTTGGCCAGCATGGCCTTGCCGGTGCCCATGTGGTCGATCAAGCGGCCCGGTGTGCCGATCAGGATGTCCAGCGGGCCACGCAGGGCCTTGAGCTGCGCGCCATACGGCACACCGCCCACGATGGTGGCCACGCGCAGGCCGGGCACATGGCGACCGTAGGTGCTGGCAGCGTTGGAAACTTGCATGGCCAGCTCACGGGTGGGGCACAGCACGACGATGCGCGGGCCGGTGGGAGCAGCACCGAAACCGTTACCAAACGCGCCACGTTCTGCACGTTTGCCCGTGGCGGCAAACTCTGCTTGCGCTTTGGCAGCAGCGGCTTCACGAGCCTTCAAGATCAGCGTCAACGCGGGCAGCATGAAGCAGGCGGTTTTGCCGCTGCCCGTGCGGCTGGAGACCATCAGGTCTTTGCCCGCCATGCCCAAAGGGATGGCACGAGATTGCACGTCGGTGGCTTCGGTGTAACCAGCATCCGCCAGCGCACGATTCAATACAGGGTTCAGGTTCAGGGGATCAAAACTCATCATCAACTTTCAAGACGACACGGCACGCCAAGGCCAGCGCAGAAGCGCCAACCAAAACGCGCCGCCGACACTCACAGCGGAGTGCCGAGGACAAGTCGCAACAATTGGAAAAGCCCTTGCACGCACATCCTTGGCAAGGAAGCCAGGGAGCCAGAGCAGGCCAGCCGATCAGGGCGACGGCATCGCCGCCAACCAGATCTACGGCCACATCAATCTGTGGTGCAGCGTGGTGCCCCAGGATCACAAAAGGGGGCCACCAGCGAAGGTCAGTGGGGATGAACGAACGGCTTCACGAAGAAGCCGTGGCGGCATTCTAGGCGACGGGCGGTCTAACCCGGCAAGTTTTTTTGCAGTGCAGCAAATTAACCTGCCCTCAGACCCCACGTTAGACGCAATACTGTTCGCTTAGCAAAGGATCCGTTCGGGCTGAGCTTGTCGAAGCCCCGCCAGGCACTTCGACAAGCTCAGTGCGAACGGTACAAAGTGAA
>JAYVRO010000228.1:0-5935 GCA_043776165.1 Rubrivivax sp.
TTTGGCAGCAACTTTGGTGACGAACTGCTGCCCTTGCTGCCCCACATTGACCGGCTCACGCTGATGGATTCAAGCAGTCGTTACCAAGTGGGTGAGCTCGCCGGCCAAGCGGTGCACTACGTGATGGCCCAGGCCTGCGGCGACTTGGCCTTGCCAAGCCGCAGCATGAATCTCATCACCGTGTTCAGCGTGTTGCACCACATTCCCAACGTTTCACATGTGCTGAATGAACTCGCCCGCGTGTTGGCCCCCGGTGGTTGGTTGGTGCTGCGAGAACCCGTCACCACGATGGGCGACTGGCGTGTGCCCCGGCAGGGCCTGACGCAACACGAACGCGGTTTGCCCAAAACCTGGTTGCTCAACAGCGTGCGCGCTGCTGGTTTGACCGTCAAGCACCACGCCGACTGTCAATTTGCGCCGCTCACGCGCTTGTGCAGCCGCGTTGGTCTGAACGCGTTTGGCAGCCCGCTGTTGGTGGCAGTGGACGCCGTGTTGTCACACCTTTTCAGTTGGAATTCACGCTACCACCGGCCTGGGTTCTGGCAAAAATTTGCTCCTGCCAGTGTCTTCATCGTCGCCCAAAAAACCAGGTGAATCACCAGCGAGACGCCATGCAAAAAAACGCCAAGATCTTCATTGCAGGCCACCACGGCATGGTGGGCAGCGCCGTCGTGCGCGCACTGCAAGCAGCGGGTTACACCCAGCTCATCACATGCCCGCGTCAGGCACTTGACTTGCTCGACCAACGCGCTGTGCTGGCTTTTTTGCAAGCAGAAAGACCCGAGTACATCGTCATGGCCGCAGCCAAAGTAGGAGGCATCCAGGCCAATAACCTGTACCGCGCCGATTTTCTTTTTCAGAATCTGCAAATTGAAGCCAACCTGATCCACTGCGCGCATTTGGCCGATGTGCAAAGGCTGCTGTTTTTGGGTTCGAGCTGCATCTACCCCCGCGACTGCGCACAGCCCATGCGCGAGACCTCATTGCTCACCGGCCCGCTGGAGCCCACCAACGAGCCCTACGCCATCGCCAAGATAGCAGGCATCAAGTTGTGCGAGGCCTACAACGCGCAGCACGGGCGGCGCTACCTCAGCGTGATGCCCACCAACTTGTACGGCTCGAATGACAACTACGACCTGGCCACCAGCCATGTGTTGCCCGCCTTGTTGCGCAAAGCCCATGAAGCACGTGAACGGGGTGACGCTGAGCTGGTGGTGTGGGGCAGCGGCACACCGAGGCGCGAGTTCCTGTGTGTTGATGACCTGGCACAGGCCTGTTTGTTCTTGATGGCGCGTGATACCGATGTCACCCAGCATTCACTGGTCAACATCGGCACCGGTGTGGACATCAGCATCCGCGAGTTGGCGCAAACCGTGATGCGCGTGGTGGGCTTTGAAGGGCAGATCGTTTTTGATGCCACCAAGCCCGACGGCACACCGCGCAAATTGCTGGACGTGTCGTTGATGACGGCCTGGGGGTGGCGCGCCAGCACGGCGCTGGAAGAGGGCATCCGCCTGGCCTACGCGAGCGCACCGTTTCACCCCCGCGTTGTTGCTGAATGAAGCATTGAACCAAGCACTGAGCTGACCTCTGGATGAGCGACACCACTGGCCTCGCGCAACGCAGTGCCCACGCCCTGGGTTGGAACTGGGCGGGCAGCGCCGCGCGCGCGTTGGTGCAGTTTGTCGTCCAAGTGGCGCTCGCGCGCTTGCTCGGTCCCGAGGCGTTTGGCCAGGCTGCTGCTGTGCTCTTGGTGGTCGGATTTGGCTGGCTGTTGGCCGAAGCAGGGCTGGGGGCGGCGTTGATTCAACAGACCTCACTGAGCGACGACGACGTGGCCTGCGCGTTGGGTTGGGTGCTCCTGTTGTCGGCCTTGGTGGCGCTGGCTGTGGTCGCGCTGGCAGCACCCTTGGCCGCGCTCTTGGGTGATGCGCGCGCGACACCTTTGGTGCGCGCCAGCGCCGCGCTCATTCCTTTGCAGGCGCTGTCCAACTTGCCGCTCAGCCTCATGCAGCGGCGCTTTCAGGCCAAGCGTTTGCAGGCCATTCAGGTGCTGGCTTATGTCGTCAGTTACGGCGGCGTGGGCGTGTTGATGGCCTGGCAAGGGCAGGGCGCATGGTCTTTGTTGGCGGCTTTTGCCCTGCACGCGGTGATCGTCATGCTGCTGTGTTGGGCGGCGGTGCGCCACACGCTGGCTCCGTGCTGGCGTGGTCACGCGGCGCTGCGCGCGTATGGTGCCAAGTCCACCGTCGCCAACGTGGTGAACTGGGCCATGGAGAGCATTGACCGCGCCGTCATCAGCCGCGGCTGGGGCGCGGCGGGGTTGGGACAGTACACGCTCGCGGCCACCCTGGCGCGCGCGCCAGTGATGTTGCTCGTGGGCTCATTGCAGCCTGTGGCTTTTGCCGCGGCGTCGCGCTTGCAGGCCGAGCCCCAGCGGCTCGCGCGGGGTTACCTGGCCGTGCTGGCGCTGGGCTTGCTGGTGACGGTGCCGCTATCCACTTTTTTGGCCTTGCACGCGACGGCCGTCGTGGCGCTTTTGTACGGCCCCCTGTGGATCGGCGCGGCAGCGCCCTTTGTGTGGCTGTGTGCCGGGGTGCCGTTTTTCATGATGCTGGCACTCACCGGACCGATGTTGCGTGGCGTCGGCGCGGTGGTGGGTGAAGCACGCGCGCAACTCGTCGTCTTGATGCTCTTGTTTGCCGTGCTGTTGGGATTGATGGGCCAACCACTGGCGTTGGCTGCGATGGCCGTGTGCGCCGCCACAGCCCTGCGCGCGGCCTTGCTCTTTCAGGCACTGACGGCGCATGTGCCGATCGCATTGGCTGCACTGTGGCGCGCTTGGCGCGGTGCATTGGCCCTCGGCGTCTTGGTGCTGCTCATGTCCATGGTCGGGCGTGAGTGGATGCCAGGTGAGTTGGCTGCTGCGGCCGTCAGCGCGGTCCTGTCGGCCTTGGCTTGCCTGGCCTTGCTGCGCTGGCGCGCACGCGCCTTCTTGGGTGCCGAGCTGACCGGGGCATTGATGAACCGCCAGGGTGACTCACGCGCCGCTGCTGTGTTGTGCCTGTGCCTGCGCCTGGGTTCGCGGTGAAGAGCGAGTGGTCTACCCGGCCCCGTCACATCGCATTGGTGGGCCCCTTTGCCAGTGACGACATGGCGTTCGAGTTGGGTTTGACTGGCGCGGAACTCAACAACACAGGTCCAAGCAGCGCAAGCCCAAACCTGACCTCGCTGCCCCGCGGTTACCCCGGCGCACCGGTGTTGTGTGTGCTGGCGGGTGAACTGCTGCGCCGGGGCCACCGTGTCTCGATCATCACCTTGTCGTCAGATTTGCCACTGCACGCTGATGAGTTTGTCCAGGTGCAATCTGCTGCCTACGCAGGTCGCCTCAGTGTCACCTACTGCCCCATGCGGCCACGCGCCTGGCCCCTGAATGGCTGGCGGCTTGGTCGCATCGTTGACCTCTACGCCTTTGAGCGCCAAGCGCTGCGCGCCGCATTGCTCCGCGCGCGGCCCGAGGTGGTGCACGCCCATTGGGCGGGTGAATTTGCTTGGGCGGCTTTGCGGAGCAGCTTGCCCACGCTGGTGACCTGCCACGACTCACCCTGGCAGGTGGCTCGCTGGCAGCGCCGATGGCGCCACAAGGGTTACCGCTGGCTGCGCGCGGCCATGGCCGCGCATGTTCTGCGCCAAGCCCGCGTGCTCAGTGCGGTGTCACCCTTTCTGGCGCAAGCACTGGCCCGCAATACACGCGCCAAGATCCATGTCGTACCCAACCCCGTGCCATCACCAACGTTTGATATTAGGCAAAGTGAAGAACAAGAACACGACCCGATGCCCTGCCGCGTTTTGCTTGTGACCAACGGTTTTGGTGCGCTCAAAAACGTGGCCGCCGCCATGCTGGCCTTTCAGATCTTTGCCCGCACGGAGCCCCAGGCACAACTGCTGCTGGTCGGGCACGACATGGGCCCAGGTGAAGCCGCACAGCAGTGGTGGGGCGTGCGAGGCGGCGCCTTGCGCTTCCTGGGCACCTTGCCGCATGCGCAGGTCTTGGCCCTGATGGCGCAGTGCAGTGTGTTGCTGCACCCCGCGCATGAAGAAGCCTTTGGCATGGTGCCGGCGGAAGCCTTGGCTGCGGGCCTGCCCGTGGTCGCTGGTGAGCGCAGCGGCGCCGTGCCTTGGGTGGTGGGTGCACATGCCACATTGGTCGATGTGCGCCAGCCCGCGCTCATGGCGCAAGCCCTGTCGACCGTCATCGCTTTGTCACGCCAGCACCCCGATGACGCGCGCGAGTGCCGCCTGGCGGGCGCGCTGGCCATGCGCCAACGTTTTGCACTCGAAGGGGTCGTCATGGCTTACGAAGCGTTGTACGAGCAGGCGATGTCCTGCGATCCATCAACCTCGCTCACCGTGCGCTGACCCCCCCCCGCCCCATGCGCGAGTTGCTCTTCTACGTCCAGTTGTTTGTGCAGACAGCGATGCCCGTGCTCGTTGCCATCGGTCTGGGCGTTTTGCTGCCCTTGGCGGGCATGCGGCTTTATTCGACGCTGGGCGCGGGTTTCGTTTTGATGGTTGTCGTGCTGCTGATTGACGCCGTTTTTATCGGCAACACGCGGTTGAATCTGGGCGTCAACCTCACCCTCAACGACTTGGTTTTTTTGTTGCTCGGGGCTGTCGCGCTTTTGCGCTGGATGTTTGCCCGTGATGTGCCCTTGCGCAGCCTCTTGTGGCTGGCTTTTGTAGCGCTCTATCTTCTTGGGCTGGGCCTGGGCCTGGCCAGCTACGGCACGCGCGCTGGCGTGCAAGCGCGTGACTACTTCTACGCCATCGTTGCCGCCAGCTACACCATGAGTTTTGCGGTGGACGAGGCGCAGGTGCAGCGCGTGCTGCGCAGTTTGGCGGCCAGTGCCTGGGTGCTCATTCCTTTGTGCCTTTACCGCTGGGCCGTGGCCTACTTGCCCGTGCCCGCGCTCTTGCCACCCGGGGGTGTGTGGAGCGCCGACGGTCCGACGCGCGTGATCGCGTCCAATGAAACCTTGGTGCTGGCGCAGTTGCTCTTGCTCGGCTTGATGTTCAACAAGCCCCAGCCGGGCATGCGACCCCTGCGCCTGGCCACCCCCTTCTTGATGGCCGCCGTGGTGGCGCTGCAGCATCGTTCGGTTTGGGTGGCGACATTGGTCGGTGGCGTCTGCGCCTTGGCCTTGGCGCGTTCATCCAAAGGCTCACCCGTGGGCCAACTGGCTGCGTTGGTGGTGGTGGTGTCGCTCACCGCATTGCCTGTGGTGATGAGCGAGCGCTTGGCTGCGGTGTCCCGTGAAGTGGGGCAGTCTGCCGCCACCGCTTTGGCGGGGCAGGGCAGCGTGCATGCACGCATGGAAGACTGGCAACAACTGCTGCGTGAGTGGTCGCGCGCAGGTCCCCGTGAATGGGCCATCGGCTATGGCTTTGGGCGCGACACCACACGCTTTGTCAGCACTGAAAGTGGCCAACAGCACTTGGTGCGTTTTGGCGCGCACAACCACTACTTGGCCATCTTGCTGAATACCGGCATGTTGGGTCTGGCCGCCTTCCTGGCCCTGGCGGCGTGGTTGCTGAAAAACCTATATGGCCTGTGCCGAGCGGGCCAGGGTGGCATGGCTGCGCCCCTACTGCTGACCCTGGTCATCATGCAGTTGGCCTACTACGTGCCCTATGCAGCCGACTATGTGCAGCATGCCTTGCTGGGTGTGGCGGTGGCCTTTGTGGCCACACAAAGGCGCGGTGCTGCGCCACTGCCAATGCGCCATCAGATGCGCTCAGCGTGAAGCCTTGATGAATCAAGTCACCACTGATCTTGGCCCGGCGCAACGCCGCGTTTGCGCCTTGCTGTGCTGCCACAACCGGCGTGCGCAGACGCTGGCCTGTTTGCGTGCTTTGCAAGCCAGTACCGGTTTGG
>JAYVRO010000229.1:0-22648 GCA_043776165.1 Rubrivivax sp.
ATTGATGAGCTGGATGACGCACCGCTGGACGCCTTTTTCGACTACCTTGCGCAGGACCTCAGCCCCAACCCTGCCACTGTGCTGGCCATGGCGCAAGCCTATGCGCAGCACAAAGACGCGCCCAGCCTCATCGCGCTGACGCATGCCGTTGATTCCCCTCGGCAAGAGCTTTTCCGTCGCCTGAACCGCGCCCCCGGTGGCACCGCGGCGGTGCTGCGCTTGCGCCGCGCTTTGATGCAACGTCTGCCTCAGCGCCCTGAGTTGGCGGCGATAGAAAGTGACCTGCTGCACTTGCTAGGGTCGTGGTTTAACCCGGGCTTTTTACAGATGCGCCGGGTCGATTGGCAAAGCCCCGCGCAGCTGCTCGAAAAAATCATCCACCACGAAGCGGTGCACGCGCTGGATGGCTGGGACGACCTGCGCCGGCGCTTGCAGCCCGACCGTCGCTGCTTCGCGTTTTTCCATCCACAGTTGCCCGACGAGCCCTTGATCTTTGTCGAAGTGGCCTTGCTGCCCGAGATGCCCGACGCCATCGGTCCGCTCATCGACAAGCACTCGACGCCTCTGTTGCAAGACCGCTTTCGTGTCGCGGCCTTCTACAGCATCAGTAACTGCGAGCCCGGTTTGCGCGGCGTGAGCCTGGGCAACTTCTTGATCAAAAGTGTGGCCGAGCAGTTGCACCGTGAATTGCCGCGCCTGCGGACGTTCTGCACTTTGTCGCCCATCCCCCGTTTTGCCCAGTGGTTGTTGGCAGAGCCGGTTTTTGCCGACATGCCGCAAGTGCGCAAAGCCGCTGCTGCGGCCCTGGACGACGCACGGGAGCGGCTGCGCAAAGTCTGCGGCGGCGACCTATCGCGCTTGCAAACGGCGTCTGTGCACGACAAGCTTGACAAGGACGATGAGCAGGCGCTGCTTGCCCTGGCGGCGGCCTTTTTGGCCCACCAGTCGCCCACGTCCCAGGGCGACCCCGTGGCGCGTTTTCACCTCGACAATGGCGCTCGGCTGGAGCGTCTGAATTTGCGCGCCAACCTCGCCACATCCGGTCTGCATCAGTCCTGTGGGCTGATGGTGAACTACCTCTACGACCTGAACAAGATCGAAGCCGGGCACGCCCGCTTTCGCGCTGGTGAAGTGGCACGCTCACGTGCTGTCACGAGCTTGCTTTGAATATAGAACGGAGACCAACCCATGACATTACGTAAAGCAATGCATTCAACACCCCGTCGCGCGCTGACGTTTGCGGCAGGGCTCGCGGCGAGCGCTGCGCTGCTGAATTTGGCAGGCACACCCGCCGCCATGGCTCAAATCAGCAACTGGCCCAGCAAGCCCGTGACCATCGTCGTGCCCTTTCCGCCCGGCGGCGGCACCGACGCTTTTGCGCGGCCACTTTTTGCCATGATGACCAAACACCTGGGCCGCCAGTTCATCATCGACAACAAAGGTGGCGCCGGTGGCACCCTGGGTGCGGGCATTGCCGCGCGCGCCGCGCCCGATGGCTACACCTTCTTCATGGGCGCCGTGCACCACGCCATCGCGCCCAGCATGTACCCCCGGCTTGACTACAACATTGAAGGCGATTTTGTGCCGGTGGGTTTGATATCGAGCGTGCCGCAAGTCATCGTCGTCAACCCCAGCCGCGTGCAAGCAACGACCTTGCCGCAGCTCATGGAGCACCTGAGAAAGAACCCCGGCAAGCTCAACTACGGCTCGGCGGGCAACGGCACGTCACACCACTTGGCGGGTGAGCTCTTCAAGCTGCAAACCAAGACCTTCATCACCCACATTCCTTACCGCGGTGCGGGCCCGGCGTTGCAAGACTTGCTGGCCGGCCAAGTGGACATGATGTTCGATGGCCTGGGTTCATCGGCCAACCACATCAAAGGCGGGCGTCTGCGCGCCATCGCCGTGGCCAGCGACAAGCGCGCGCCTGGTTTCCCGGAAGTCCCGACCTCGGTCGATGGGGGGTTACCGAGCTACCAAGTGGCCACCTGGTACGGCCTGTGGGCGCCCAAGGGCACGCCCAGAGAGGTCATTGAAAAGATGCAGGCCGAGATGAAAAAAGCCTACACCACTGAGGAAATGAAGAGCCTGTGGACCGGTCTGGGCGCCGAGATTCCTAACCTTTGGGGTGACAACTTCGGCAAGTTCGTTTCTGCCGAAATCAAACGTTGGGCCGAGGTCGTCAAGTCATCAGGTGCCAAACTGGATTGAGTGTTTGACGACATGAAGCAAGCGAATTTGTACAGCGCGCTGCGCGCGGCTTTTCCCACTGATCTTGACGCCACGGCCATTGAGACGGCCGACAGCCACCCGCCGCTGAAATACAGCTGGCGCGACCTGGAGCGCGGCTCGGCCATGATGGCCAACTTGTTTGAATCGTTGGGGCTGCCCGCCGGTTCGCGCATCGCCGTGCAAACCGACAAGAGCGTTGAAGCGCTGATGCTCTATTTGGCCGTGCTGCGCGCGGGCCATGTCTTCTTGCCCCTGAACACGGCCTACCAGGCCGGTGAGATCACGTACTTTGTGGGCAATGCCGAACCCGCTGTGGTGGTGTGCGCCGGCGCCAACTTTGGTTGGGTCAGCCGCATTGCTTTTAAGGCCGGCACGCAACACGTCTACACGCTGAACGACGATCGCAGCGGCAGCTTGTTGGACCGCGCCGCCTTCCACAGTGACGAGCACACCGTGGCACACAGCAGTGCTGGTGACATGGCCGCCATCCTGTACACCAGCGGCACCACGGGGCGCAGCAAAGGCGCGATGCTCACGCATGGAAACTTGTTGTCCAACGCGCAGGTGCTGAAGGACTATTGGGCCTGGCAAAAAAGCGACGTGCTGATCCACGCCTTGCCCATCTTCCACGTGCACGGTCTATTTGTGGCCAGCCATGGCGCGCTGCTGAACGGCAGCAAGATGATCTGGTTCAGCCGTTTTGACCCGAAAGCGGTGATTGCTTGTTTCTCTGAGGCCACCGTCTTCATGGGCGTACCCACGCTCTACGTGCGCATGCTGGCCGAGGCCGCACTGACGCCTGCGGCTTGCCAGCACATGCGGCTCTTTATCAGCGGCTCGGCGCCCTTGTTGATAGAGACTTTCAACGACTGGAAAGCGCGCAGCGGCCACACGATTTTGGAGCGCTACGGCATGAGCGAAACCGTGATGCTCACCTCCAACCCCTACCGGCCGGAAGCCGCGCGGCGGGGTGGCACCGTGGGCTTGGCGCTGCCCGGTGTTGGCGTGCGCGTGCGTGACGACAAAGGCCACCCGCTGGCCACGGGCGAGATCGGCGGCATTGAAGTCAAAGGCCCCAACGTCTTCAAGGGCTACTGGCGCATGCCCGAAAAAACCGCCGATGAATTCACCACCGACCTGTGGTTCAAAACAGGTGACGTGGGCAAGATCGACAGCAGCGGTGTGGTCACCATCGTGGGCCGCAGCAAGGACCTCATCATCAGCGGTGGCTACAACGTCTACCCGGCCGAGATCGAAGGCATCGTCAACGACATGCCAGGTGTGCTTGAGAGCGCCGTCATCGGTGTGCCGCACCCCGACTTTGGCGAGGCCGTGGTGGCCGTTGTGGTGGCCAAGGCTGGTTTGGTTCTGGACGCCGTTGCGGTCGTCAAGACCTTGAAGTCACTGATCGCCAACTTCAAAGTGCCCAAGCAGGTTTTTGTCGTGGGCGAGCTGCCGCGCAACACCATGGGCAAGGTGCAAAAGAACCTGCTGCGTGATGCGCACAAGGGCTTGTATGCGAAGTGAGTGATGACCACCGAGCGCGTTGATGCTTGCCCGCGCTGCGGCGGGGAATTTCATTGCGGCGTGAATGACGCTGCGCCTTGTGCTTGCACGACGGTGGCGCTGTCAGATGAATTGTTAACGTCGCTGCGAGTGCAGTTTGACGGGTGTTTGTGTTTGGCTTGCTTGGCCGAGTTGTCGCTGATAGGACGCTCTGCGACCCGATCGGCCTGGCTTCAGCGTTGTGATGGACGTGTGGGTGGCGCCTGAATTCTTGCCACCAAAACGACGTCAGGCAGGCCTTTGAAATGGGCGTCACAAGTCAGCAAATCAGCGCCTTGCCGCAAGGCCGTGGCGTAGACGATGGCGTCAGCGGTGGCGAGTTTGTGCTGGCGGTGCAAGTCAGCGGCCAGCAATGCAATGCTCGTGTCCAAGGGCACGACAAGGCACTTTTGCGTGTAGGCCAAGACCTGGTCGGCGCGCTCTTCGTCCAGCTCGCGCAGCAGCCACTTGGCAAGCTCTAACTGCACGATGGTAGGCACCACGCACTGTGCTTTGGCGGGGAATTCTTTGCCCAGCGCCTTGCTGTGCGCGCCACCCATCAGCCATTCAATCCAGGCCGAGGTGTCCACCACACACCGTTGGGTGGCCATCAGAAGCGGTCTTTGCGATCACGGTAGCCAGCCGCATTGGCGCCTTTGGCGATCCCGGCCAACTGGCCCAGCGCGGGCACGGGCATCATCAGCACACCCTTGCCTCTGGGAATGAAAACAATTTCCTGGCCTGCTGACCAACGCTGCTCGTCGCGCACGGCTTTGGGGATGGAGATCTGGAATTTGCTCGACAGGGTGGCAGTGGCGTTCATGTTCTTACTCTTTGAGTATCGATGTTTGACAGGCAAGAATAACGCAGCAAACCCTGCGCATCAAGCGCTGCGCGGTTTTCCCAGCAAGCGGTGCAGCGCCACGCCCAGTGCTGCCCCCAGGCATTGCGCCACCACAAACCCCAACACACTGCCCGGCGCGATGCCCGCAAAGCTGTCGCTGAACATGCGTCCAAAAGCTGCTGCAGGGTTGGCGAACGACGTGGACGCCGTGAACCAATACGCTGCGCCGATGTAGCAGGCCACCAGGGCCGCTGCACGCTGTGGCGGCGCGCGCAGGATGATGAGCAAGAGGCCGGCCGTGGCCACGGCTTCCGCCAGCCACTGGCCCCACCCGGCGCGCACGTGGCTGGACCATTGCAGGAGGGGCATGTCGAACATGGCATGCACCAACCACGCGCCGCAGGCCGCGCCAGCCAGTTGCACAGCGATGGTGGGCAACAGATGAGACGCGGGCATGGCGCCGCGCAAGGCCATCACGGCGCTCACAGCGGGGTTGAAGTGCGCGCCGCTGATCGTGCCAAAAATGTCGATCAACACGTACAAGCCCGCCACGGTGGCCAGCGTGTTGGCCAAGAGTGCGATGGCACCACCACCCGGTGCACCCAGGGTCAAACGTTCAGCCATGACACCCGAGCCGATGACCACGGCGAGCAAGGCCATGGTGCCCAAGGCTTCGGCCAACAAGCGCTGGCGCAGCGGCGTGGCGGCCATCACTTGCTCCCGATGTCTTGCAGCGCTTGACGCGTGGCCAGTGCGTCCAATGCGGGCAATGGCAAGGCCAGCATCAGTTCGATGCGGCGCTTGAGCGCCAGCGCCGTGGCCATGAAGGCCCGTGCCTTGTCATCGTCACTGCCTTGCACGGCGGCCGGGTCCGGCAAGCCCCAATGTGCGGTCATGGGCTGGCCCGGCCAGAAGGGGCAGCTCTCGCCGGCTGCGCTGTCACACACTGTGAAGATGACGTTCAGCAGGGGTGCGTCGGGGCCTGCAAATTCGTCCCAACTTTTGGAGCGGAAACCCGCATCGCTGATGCCCAAGGCTTTCAGCGCAGCCAGTGCAAACGGATTCACCCGACCGACGGGCTGGCTGCCGGCTGAATAGGCCTTGAAGCGACCGACGCCCAGATGATTGAGCAGCCCTTCAGCGAGCACCGAGCGCGCCGAATTTCCGGTACAGACAAAGAGCACGTTGTGCATGACCGCGCCCTCAGCAGCAACTGCCGGCTGCTTTGACGGGAATGGCCAGCGGCTTGCCGCGCGCGGGTGCGGGGCAGCACGCGGCGGCGCTGGTGGGTGCGAGTGCCGGTGCCGGTGCGGAGGCAGTCGCCGTGGCAGCCGCAGTCACAGCCACATTGGCCGTTTCAAACCTTTCATGGAAAACGGGGATGTTGCCCAGAGTGTGAAAGTGTTCCCAGGCAATGCCTTGCGGGTCAGTCACCCAGTGCTTTTCACTGCGCGCGTAGCAGCAAGTCGTCTGGCCTTCGTCGAGCGTGACCATGTCGGCTGCGTCGGCGCGCGCCTTCAACTCGGCCAACTCGTCGGCGTTGTCGGTTTGAATCCCGACGTGGTCAATGCCCGTGGCCGTGCCACGGGTGGAAATGGCGAAGTTGACGGGCGGGTCTTCCAGCATCCACTTGGCATAGTCTGTTTCGTGGCGCGCTGGCGTGGCGGCAAAGAGCTTGTTGTAAAAGCCGATGCTCTGCGCCAAGTCTTGAACATGAAGGTGTACGTGAAAGCGTTTCATGGTGATTCCTGATTGTTAACAACTGAAGTGGGGTGAAGTTGGTGGCTGTGGCTGTGACGTTCGCGGTTGCTCATCAACACTTGCGCGCCTTGACCACCGCCGTGGGTTTGCAAGACATGCCCTGGCAACAGTGCGCCGTGAGGTATTGCAGCAGTTCGGCCATGTGCTCAAACACGGCGCGGTAGATGAGAAAGCGGCCATCTCGCTCTTGCGAAACCAAGCCCGCGTGCATGAGCTCTTTCAGATGGAAGGACAAGGTGTTGGGTGGCAAGCCCAGCCCGTCGGCCATGGCCCCGGGGTTGAGGCCTTGGGGCCCCGCCACCACCAGCGCGCGAAAGATGCGCAGGCGATGCTCCTGGGCCAACGCGGCCAAGCTTTGAATCACGTCTTGTTCTTCCATAATTCTATGATCGTAGAAATATAGAAAGTTGTCAAGCGCTTGAATAACGCTTGAACAGCGCCTGAAAAGAATTTGAAAGGCGCATGTGCGCTGGCGCACAAAGTGAAGCGCGCTACAGTGCCCGTCATGAAACTCCTCATTGTTGGCGGCACGCGGTTTTTGGGGCGCCACATTGCAGAACAGGCGCTGGCCCAGGGCCATGACGTCAGCCTGTTGCACCGCGGCAAGAGTGGGCCCGACTTGTTCCCGCAAGCGCAGCACCTCATCGCCGACCGCGATGGAGATTTGTCGGTGCTGTCGGGCCAGCAATGGGACGCGGCCATCGACACCAGTGCTTATGTGCCGCGCCAAGTGCGCGCCATGTCGACCGCGCTGGAGCCTCATGTCAAACGTTACCTTTTAGTGTCCACGATCAGTGTGTATGCCGACTTTGCTGATATCGGCACAACCGAAGGCGCGGCGACTCAAGTGCTGGATGACCCCCTCACCGAAACCGTCAACGGTGCCACCTACGGTGGCCTGAAAGCGCTGTGCGAAGAGGCGGCACTCGCCGCATGGGGCGAACGCTGCGTGGTGGCGCGGCCGGGGCTCATCGTCGGGCCACACGACCCCACGGGGCGTTTTACTTGGTGGATGACACGCTTGCAGCGCGGCGGAGCGGTGCTGGCGCCGGGCAGCCCGGAGGCACCCGTGCAGTTCATCGACGCACGTGACGTGGCGGCTTGGTTGCTGCATCAGGCCGATGCCGCCACGCAGGGGCCCTTCAACCTCACCGGGCCCCACCCAGCTTTGAAAATGGGCGAATTCTTGGACACCACGCGACGCGTGCTCAATCCGAGTGCGAGCCTGCGTTGGGTTGATGCCGATTGGTTGCTGAGTGAGGGCGTGAAGCCCTGGAGTGATCTGCCCGTGTGGTTGCCGCCAGAGTCGCACGGCCTGCACAAGATGAACCTGGCACGCGCCCTCACCACAGGCTTGGTCTTCACGCCCCTGGCGCAGACGGTCGCCGACACCGCAGCATGGGCCGTCATCAACCCTAGCCCGGTGAACCACAGCGCCGTCGCGCCAACCACTGTGGGCTTGTCGCCCGAGCGCGAAGTGCAATTATTGGCGCGTGCACCAAGTTAATCACATGAAACGTTAGATGTCTTTTTCCCACCACCAGGAGAAGCTTGATGACCGCACTGAGCAATTTCACCCCCGTCGCCGCCACCGTGGTCAAACTCTTCGCTTACGCCCTGCGCGCAGCACCCACGGCAGACATCGTGGTGTGGGGCGCCAATGAATTGAATGGCGGACGAACGCCTGGCTCGTTTCTTGACCTGCTCTTTAACCTGGCGGTGCCGCAGTCGCCGTTCACGGCTTATGCGACCTCCACCACCAACACAGCGTTTTGTACCGCCCTGGTGGACAACTTCAGCGTGGGCACGGCGGTCAGCGCTGCCACCAAGGCGGCGTGGGTGGCTGAGCTGACACCGCTCTTGGCGGCGTACAAAAGCCGGGGCGACTTTGTCGTCGCGGTGTCTCAAGCGGTGGACAACTACAGCGGCAGCGACGCCAATGTTTTGCTGCTCAAAACCAACCTGGCCGCGCGCGCTGAAAAAGCCGCCGTGTTTGCCCAGTCACCTGCGGGTGCGGTGTACGACGGCCACGGTTGGGCACAACTGAACATCCCCCTCGTGCCTGCTGCCGAACCCACCTATGGGCTGACATCCAACGTCAGCAACGTGAACGAAGGGGGTTCCATCACCTTCACCTTGCAAACTACGAACGTGGCTGCAGGCACGACCTTGGGCTACACGCTCACGGGCACCGGCATCACGCCAGCGGACTTTGCCGGAGGCGCGCTGGTGGGCAGCATCACCATCAACAGTGCAGGCACGGGCACAGCCACCATCACGTTAACCAACGACTTGACCACCGAAGGCACGGAAACGCTGCGCTTGGCCCTGGCAGGCGGGCTCGGCCAGGTTGATGTGGTGGTGAATGACTCCAGCATCACACCCGCTCCGTTGCCGACCTATGCGCTGAGCACCAATGGCACCAGCCGGGACGAAGGCAGCAGCGTGGTCTACACCTTGGCCACCAGCAACGTGGCTGCGGGCACCAGCATTGCATTCACTTTGTCGGGCGTGGGCATCACTGCCGCCGACGTGGTGGGCGGCCAGTTGAGCGGCTTCTTCACGGTGGATGGCACTGGCCAGGCGACAGCCACGGTGGGCTTGGTGGCCGACGTCTTGACCGAAGGCGCCGAGGTGCTGCGCTTGCAGTTGTCGGGCAATGTGGGTCAAGTCGACACCACCGTCAACGACACCAGTCGGACGCCCGCACCTGTGGGCACGGCTGACACGGTCTTGATTGCCGACAGCATGAGCAACAGCAACGCCCATGCACCCGGATCGGCAGCCGAAGGCGAGATCCCACTCAACACTTACCTGAATGCAGACCTGCTGAACCAAGCCGGTGTGGACGATGTGCGCATGACCATCGCAGCGCTCAAGGCCACGGGTGCCGTGGCCGGCGCGCCGCTGAACATGAGCAACCAAAGTGCCGATCGGGGCAACATCGCGCAGCTCAGCAACCAAAGCCTGTTCAGCTTCGACCTGGGCGCGCAAATTGACCGCGTGGATTACAGCGCAGAGAGCGGAAAGATCGTGGCGGTGGTGACCGTTGAAGCCGCATCTGACACGCAGTTTGTGCTGGTCAACGACAACGCCACAGACAACAACTTCGGCGGCGCCACCGACCGCATGGACACGCTCAAGAACGTCGAAGAAATCGTCGCCTCGGCCGGGGGTGGCGTGCTTGACCTGAGCTACTCTGGCCGCGATTGGCTGGTGACCTTTAGCCGCGGGTTCAACGCCGCCGCCGATGTGGACGTCAGCAAGGACCGCGCCACGCACCGCGTGGACTTGAGCGACCTGAACAGCGGTGTGACCTATGGCCGCAGCTACCTGGAGTTTCGTGACGCTGGGCTGAGCGCCAGTGTGACGCAGGCCACGGCCGTGTGGGCCACAGTGCAAGGCAGTGACCGCAACGAGACCTTGGTCTTCACAGGCGCGCAGTCGCTCGACGCGCGGCTCAGTGTTTTGCGCGGTGGCAACAACGCGGTCAAGTTCAACGAGCTCACGCGCAGCATCTTGGTCGACGTGTCGGTGCAACCGTGGGTGGCCAGCACCAATCTGGCTGACGATGGCAACAGCACAGGCCAGATCACGGCCACCACCACCTTCACCAATGGTGACGGCGTCACGCCGCTGTCGGGCAACACGACTGTCACCACCTCGCACACACCCGACAACAACATTGCTGCGGGCATGCTCAAGATCGTGGGCTCGCAAGACGCAGAGGATGCCCTGAGCTTTTCCAGCACACCCTTGCCCAAGCTCTTCACCCTGGGGCAGACCTTGGGCAGCGCAGACGGCATCAGCGTGCGCTTGGTGGCAGGTCCTGTCGCGTCGGCGCTCGAGATCACAGGCTTCGAGTTTTTGCGCGACAACGGCGCCAGCGACGATGTCTACGTCGTCGACAACATCTTCAAAGCCACACAGGGCAGCCCCAAGCTGCAAGACGGTGCGGGCAACGACCACGACGTCATCAAGCTGGCCAACGAAGCCTTGGGCTCGGCGGCCGTGGGCGGCGCCATTGGCGCGGTCAACCTGGGCACTTTGAACGGGCCCTCACCGGGCTTTGCATTCGACTTTGACGTGCTCGACCTGAGCGCCGTTACCGCCACCGGCTTGCAAGCCGTGGGCACGGCGGGCGTCGACGACGAACTCGTGGTGGGCGCTTTGGGCAGCCTCAGCGCGGTCTCGTTATTTGAATCGTTAATTTTGACGCGAGCGTCGACCGACAAAGGCGCTGCGCTCACCTTCGACCTGGATGCAGGCCTGGTGAAAGCCGGCGCGAGCAGCTTGTTCACCTACGCTGGCACGGTGCTCAGTGCGGGTGGCTTGGTGTTTGGCTCAGCCGGCCAGCAAGGCTCGGTGCTGCCCATGGACACGGGCCTGAGCATCACCGTGGTCGACACCACGGCTGGCGCAGGCGCCACGGTGTGGGGCGGCAGCGCGGCCGACTTGATCATCGGCGCAGCGGGCAACGACGTGCTGCGCGGCGGCGGCGGCAACGACACGCTGGACGGCGGTGTGCCTGCTGGCAGCGGCAGCTTTGCCGAGACCTGGGCCTTCAAGATCAGTGGCACGCCTGACGCTGTGGCCGCTGCGGGGATGCGCATCACGATTGCCATGACGATTGACGGCGCGGCGCTCACACTCAGCGAAGCCGCCGTGGTGGACAACGTGTATGGCGACGGCAACGGCGCGGTGCTGGACGGCGCCAGCACCAACACCATCGGCGTGGCCATGGCTGCGCTCATCAATGCCAATCTGGCCGCCATCAATGCGGGTGCTGGCACAGGCACGCTCACCGGGGCCAGCTTTGACGCCACGAGTGGCACGGTGCTATTGAGCTTCATGCCCGGCGTGAATGCGAACGACGTGGTGACCTTTGTGCTCAACTCGGGCGCGGGCCCCGACAGTGGCAACTTTGCGCTGTCGGCAGGCGTGAACGTGAACGGTGGCAACGGCGGCGCCGACACCTTCATCTTCGAAAGCACGGCCGCACGCAACGGCCACGACATCTTGCTGAACTTCACACCGCAGTCCGACAAGCTCGACGTCTCAGCTTTTGCAGGTGCTGCCATCTCGGCCGCCAGTCCGTCCATCAACGCCGCCATCGGTGGCACGCTGGCCGGCGTGGCTACCACCGCTGAATTCATCTACAACCGACTCTCGGGTGCCATCTCCACAGCCGACTTCGCTACCGGCGCAGCCGCCGGGAAACTTGTGCTGGCCGATGGCGCGAAATGCGTGGTCGCCGTGAGCGCCGACCCCACCGGCGCGCGCGGTGATGCGTCCAACACATCCGTGGCGCTGTACTACGTTGAAAACGGCCCAGCCGTCGGGCTGGGTGACTTGCAGGTGTCGCTGGTAGGCACCATCAACGGACCGGTGGAGCTGACGCTGAGCGACATCTTCTGGGCGCTGAGCTGAGCGCGTGCACTTCGACGCGTCAAGGTAGGCGTCGAACTGCCCGCAGGTCACTCAAGCTGCGCAAAAAAGCCACGATGTCAGCGCGTTCTTGAGCCGTCAAATGCAGGGGCTGCAAGATGCGTTCACCGTCGGCGTGCAGGCGTTCCAGTTTGATCTGATCGTAGTGACGCACCACCTCGTGCAGCGTGGCGAGTTGCCCGTCGTGCATGTAAGGCGCGGTGCGCGCCACATTGCGCAGCGGCGGCACTTTGAACTCACCAAAGTTGCGCGGCTGCGCCAGCACATGGCGCGTCTTGAGCGCGCTGTCGTCGTCGGCGCCGACATCACTCCAGGGCCCGAGCAAGTTGAACGGGCTCGCGTGCAGGGCCGCGATGCCGCCATGTCGGCCTGGGTCGACGACACCAGGGCGCACAAAAAACGGCAGGCCGATGTCGGCAAATTCACCGTTCGAAAAGAGCGGGCCGACATGGCAAGTGGCGCAGCGTGCGCGGCCCACAAAGAGGCGAAGGCCGCGTTGCGCAGGCAAGGGATATTTGGCGGCAGTGCGATGGTCGTCGCGGGCGAGTGCGTCACGAAACTCATCAAATGCCGTGCGCCCTGAGGTGAGCGTTCCGACATAAGCGCCGATGGCCTTGGTCACTTGCACCAAGGCGAGATCGGGCGAGATCTGGGGCTGGGGCGGCCCGCCAAAAACGACATGCCAACGCTGTGCATAGTGCGGGTCGCGTGTGACCAAAGCCCGTAAGTGCGCGCCGCTGCTGGCCATCTCGCGAGCGTCCAGGAGCGGACGGGTGGCCTGCCCCCACAAGCTGTCGGCGGCGCCGTCCCAACCCAGCCAGCGTGCCCGCCCGGCGTTGATGAGGCTGGGGGCGTTGCGGTCCAGGAGCACACGCCCAAGGCTCTTGGGCCGGCCATCACCGAGCGCCAGCGCTGGCACATGGCAGCTCGCACATGACAGCCGCGCGTCGGGCGACAGCCGCTTGTCAAAAAAGAGTTGTTTGCCCAGTGCCACGGCCTGCGGCGTGCCCGCTACGGCGTTGCCCGGGTCGCGTACCGGTGCGCTGGGCCAAGGGCCGTGCGCGAGGATGCGGCGCACTTCGTCGGCGCTGAAATCGAGCAAGGGCGGCGGGGCTGCCCGCGCAGAACCGACAAGGCACAACATGCAGCCCAAGATCAGGCCGAACCCCGCGCTCACCCTGCAGCGGGCTGTCATTCAAGGTCCAGCAGGTGCTCCAAGCGCTGGGTGCGCCCGGCGCTGCTCAGGTCAAACTGTAATCTCCAGCGGCCCGGCATGTGGAACATCAAGCCCGATGCGCGCCACCGCTGCCCGGCCTGGGCCTCCAGCGTAACGCGATAGTTCATGCCATGGCGGTGCGCGGGCATGTCGGCGTCAACGCGGGTCAAGGTGGCGTCAACACCTTGCGGCGCGCACAGCCAAATCTGCAAGACAAAGTGCTGGCCGACACGGATGGGCTGGGGTTGCGCGGCAAATGCCAAGGTGATGTCGCCCGCCGCTGACAGCCGCTGCAACACAGCACCTTCACCGCACGTGCCTGGCGTAGCTTGTGCAGCTGGAGCACCTTGCCATGCCAACAACAGGGCGACCGAGGCCACACAACGCCAACTCATCAAGTTTTACCAGGCCTCAACAAGGCCTCGGCATTGCGCCAGGCGATGTTCTGTGCCAAAGGTGCGGGCAAACTGCTTAACCATTCACGTGAGCTGGCCGCGTGAGCGCCGATGTAGTGCCACCGCTCGGGTGTGAAGGTGTCGGTGCCCAGCACAAACCGGGTGCTGAACTCGTCGAAGGTCTCGCGCCAAGCGGCGTCTACCTTGGCACCGCTGGCGTGGTCACTGCGGTAGGCCAGATCGCACCACAAACGGGGGTGTCGACGCATCACCTCACGCACGGCGCTGGGCTGCTCAAAGCCCGAATGGGCCCACAACACGCGGGCGTCGGGCCATTGTTTGAAGAGCTTGTCGATGGCCACCACGTCGCTGTGCGCGTGCAGCACCAAGTTGTGTTCACGCGCCATGGCCACCAGCTTGCGCGGTACGGGCAAGTCAGCGTCGTCACCGTACAAATGGAACTCGCCCACGCCCACGTAGCGGTAGCGGCTCAAACGCTCTTGCATGTAGCGCGTGATGGCTTCTTCGCGCACCCAGCCACTGGTGTCGGCGCGTGTGCGATAGGGGCGAAGCTCGGGCACGATGAGGTCGGGCGCCTCGGCCAAGAGCATCTGCGTGCCCTGGTCATTTGATGACGACACGAAAGCGCCGCGCAGCCCGGCCGCGCGCAAGATCGCCACGGCTTGTTTTGGTGGCACCAGCTCCCAGGCGTCGTGGCTGTAGTGGATGTGCGCGTCGAAGAGCGGCAGCGCGTCGGCGGCCGACGCCTGCACGGCACAGCCCAGGCCCAGCAAGGCCAGGGCCGCGCGGCGATCAAGATGCACGCCCTTCATGGCCAAGGCCTCAAACGATCTTCACACTCAGGTTGGGCAGTTTGTCGATGTGGCAATCGATGACATCACCGCGCACCACCGGGCCCACGTTTTCAGGCGTGCCGGAGTAGACGATGTCGCCGGGCATCAGCTCAAACGCCGCGCTGAGCTTGCTGATTTGCTCGGCCACGCTCCAGATCATGTGCGCCAAGCTGGCGTTTTGTTTCATCTGGCCGTTGACCTTCAACCAGATGCTGCCCTGTGTGAAGTGGCCAACGTTGGACACAAGGTGAAGTGGCCCGATTGGCGCGCTCTTGTCAAAACTCTTGCCGATCTCCCAGGGCTTTTTTTCGTCGCCCAAAGCGCGTTGCAAATCGCGCCGCGTCATGTCCAGGCCCAAGGCGTAGCCATAGACATGACTCAACGCGTCGGCCATGCTGATGTCACGCCCGCCTTTGCTCAGCGCCGCCACCAGCTCCACCTCGTAGTGGTAGTTTTTGGTCAAGCTGGGGTAGGGATGGTCGGTGACCGAACCGGGCGCAATGTACTGAATGGCGTCGGTGGGCTTTTGGAAGAAAAACGGCGGTTCACGGGTCGGGTCGCTGCCCATTTCGCGGGCGTGCGCGGCGTAGTTGCGGCCGATGCAGTAAATGCGCCGAACGGGAAAAACCAAGTCGCTGCCCACGATGGGGATGGTTGTGGCCTTCACGTCGAAGGGCGTCTTGGCACCGTTGGCGGCCACGCCCGGCAAGGCGCAACCGGCCAAGGTGCCCAGGCCCAAAGTGGCGGTGGTTTCAAACAATGATCTGCGGTCCATTGGGGCCTCGGGTTGATTGGGGTTTGCTGGGAGACGGGGTCAGCGGTGAAGCGCCAGGCTCGGCGGAAGGATAAAAGACAACAACTGCGGGCCAGACTTGGCGCATTGCCCTTTGGTCACTGCGCAATGACCTCAAGCCTAGCGAAATAGTTTTTAGCGCGCGCCACGGCGCGGTGCGACCTTGATAGGTTCGTCGCCTCGGATGAAACGCATGATCTCGTCGGCACCAAGTTGCTTGAACTCTGCGCTGAAGCCGCCACGTACTCGGGCTGCCGCCGCTTTCAGCTTGGATCGACGGTCCTCCTTGACGCTGGTGCGCACCGGCGTGATGACGATCTTGCCGCCTTCGAGGCTGAAGCTGACCTCGGTGCCCGCGGCGACGCCAGCAGCTATGCGAATGTGCTTGGGAATGGTGACTTGGCCCTTGTTGTTGACGAGCATTGCTGCCTCATAAGTAGAAATCTGAAGTAGGAGTCGTACGGCGATTGGGGCAGGGGCGAATGAAGGGTGGCCAACGGTTGACTATCCACTTGAAAGATGCGTTATGCGCAGTGGGGACAGAGCCGCGCACCGAATAAGGGGCCTTCGGACTACGAAATTCCGTGCTTGACGCCCGCAGCGGGCAGCGGTGGGCCATTCTTTCGGTAGGAATTCTTCAGTGCAATCCGCCCACCCTCGAAGGTGAACAGATCGCAGCCGTGAGCTTCGATACGGGTACCGTCGAGCCCTGTGCCGGTAAAGGTCCATTCCGAGACCCCCCTATTGCCGCACACGAAATGTGTAGCGTCGCCCCACTGAGCATCCGGGAACCTGAGCCAAACTGATTCGAAGCTGGACCGTACTGCCTGGAACCCCACCGAGCGAGCGCCACAGACCTCAGGCCCAGCCGACGCCTCGAAAGCACAGTCGGCTGTCATGAACGACATGAGGGCATCAGCATCGTGGCGGTTCCAAGCATCGGCAAACGCCTGCAAAAAGCCGACTGTTACTTCAGGTTTGTCGTTGAGCATGTGCGATTCCTAAGGTCAGGTGGGTGAATGAAGGGCGCGTGTTCTGATGCTTAGACAAGATGGGTTCGCGCGTTAACGCGGCCCGTGCTCAAGCAACAACCTAGGTTGCGCGCAGAGGCGTGCCAAGCCACACCAATGCACCTGACCGATGGTCTGTCAGGTCGTTGCCAACTTGCAAGGAGACGGGCCATGGATAAATCTAGCAGTTTGTACGCCGGGTTGGACGTCCACAAGGATCACGTACCGCCAGCCCAGCGCTGGTGGCCTGCCGTTGGTTCTCCGCTTGAGCGAGTGAAAGGTGGCATCATGGCGAGACGGATGACCTTGGCGACTTTCACGATTGATCCATCTGAGCCTTGACGCGCAGAATTTCGTTGTGAACCGTGAGCAAACGAAGCTCGATCCGGTACCCCCGGTCGTGTATCTGGACGCAGTAAGCAACCAACAGACCTGCCACCGCTGAGCAACCGGTGATGACTGCAATTTTAGCGAGGCTTCTGGCCGGCACTTGCTGATGGTGAAAGTATTGGAGCGCCGCCAATACAACTCCCGTAAGCGGGCCCCTCGTCGTTTCGTGAGGAACCCAAAAGTCAAAATTGTTAGTCGTCGTCTAGCGGGCTGCTGCCAGGAGAGCGGAATTGAGCGTAGGAATGGAGGCGCGGCCTCACCGCCGGTGCCAACGACCCGCGCCGAAATACCGGGCTGGCCCAGGGCCGCTGACGCGGGCCGGGTCGCAGCGTTCAGGCCGCGACGAGGCCCTGCTTGCGCTCGGCGAGGCCGAACGGGTCGCTGCTGCGCAGTAGCACCTCCAGGACATCGGCCTTCAGCGGCCGACTGAAATAAAAGCCCTGCATGATCTGGCAGCCCTGGCGATGCAGCATGCGCGCCTGTTCCAGCGTTTCGACACCCTCGGCGACGATCTCGCGCTTCATGTTCAGGCCGAACGAGATGATGGCGCCGACGATCGCCGCATCGTCGCTGTTGTGGGTCATCTCGCTGACGAACGAACGGTCGATTTTCAACTGGTCGACCGGGAAACGGCGCAGGTAGCTGAGCGACGAGTAGCCGGTGCCGAAGTCGTCGATCGACAGCTTGACGCCGAGCGCGTGCAGCTGTTCGAGGGTCGCCAGCGTGGCGCCGGCCGACTCCATCAACATCGTCTCGGTCGCTTCGATCTGAAGCTGCCCGGCCTCCAGGCCATGGCGTTCGAGCAGCTCGCGAAGCTCCTCGACCAGGCGTGGATTGCGAAAGCTCGGACTGGCCAGGTTGATCGCGATGCTGATCTCGCCCAGGCCATCGCGCTTCCATTGCGCCGCCTGCTTGCACGCTGCTTCGAGCACCCAGTCGCCGATGGCGACGATCAGGCCCAGCTCTTCGGCCAGCGCGATGAACTGGCCCGGCGGGATCGTGCCGCGCTGCGGATGTTCCCAGCGTATCAGCGCTTCGACGCCGGCGATCCGACCGCTTTCGAAATGCACCTTGGGCTGGTAATGCAGCACGAACTGCTGGCCCTCGATCGCGTGCCGCAGCTCGCTTTCGAGCGCGAGCTTTTCGGTCGCGATCAAGTTCATCTCCGGCGTGAAGAACTGGAAGTTGTTGCGCCCGAGCTTCTTGGCCGTGTACATGGCTGCGTCGGCGGCCTTCACCAAGTCCGCGCCGGACTCGCCGTCCGACGGATGCATCGCGATCCCGACGCTCGCGGTGACGACGAGTTCGTGGCCTTCGACCATGAACGGGGCGGTCAGCACGTGCAGCAATCGGCTCGCGATCACCATCGCATCGCGCGGCGCGAGCACGTCGCGCAGCAGCACGATGAACTCGTCGCCGCCCAGGCGCGCGACCATTGAAGACGGGTCGGCGGCGGCCGAGGCGATCGCATCGCTTTCGCGGACGCAGTCCTGCAGCCGCACCGCCGCCTGGCGCAGAACCGCGTCGCCGACGGCATGGCCGAGGGTGTCGTTGATGCGCTTGAATCGGTCGAGGTCGATGAACAGCGTGGCCAGGCCGGTGCCGTGTCGCTTCGAGCGGGCGACGGCATTGTCCAGATGTTCGTTGAACGACTGCCGGTTCGCGAGGCCGGTCAGGCCGTCGAAGAGCGCGAGCTGGCGCATCTTCTCCTCGGCGAGCCGGCGTTCGGTCACGTCCTGCACGGTGCCGAACAGGCGCAGCAAGCGGCCGGTCGGGTCGCGTTCGGCGGCCATCTGGTGATGCACGACGCGGCGCTCGCCGTCGGGCCGGCGCACGTGGTGTTCGACCCCGGCGGCAACGTCTGCGCCCCGGGTCAGCGCGGCGAGCTGGCTCGAGAGCAGGTCGCGCTCGTCGGCGGGCACCGCCCGCAGGAAGCTGCGCAGCGTGGGCGGCCGGGGACCGCGCTCGACGTCCATGATGCGGTGCAGCTCGTCCGACCAGATGGTTGCGCCGCTGTCGGCATTCCACTCCCAGTTTCCCAGGCGCGCGGTGCGCTGCGCCTGGCCCAGGCTTTGTTCGCTCTGGGCGAGCTCGCGGATCTTCTGTTCGAGGCCAATGCGATGCCGCTCGACGTCGTCCTCAAAGCCGCGCAGGCTCGTGTGCATTCGCTTGAGCGAGCCGAGCAGGTTGCCGAGATCGTGCTTCGGGTCGGCCGTGAAAGTTTCAAATTTGCGACCGGTCGCGATGCGGTTGGCCATGCTGACCGCCAGCCGTAGCGGCTGTGACAGATTGCGGATCATCCGGTGGATGAAGGCGATCGTGACGATGCCGAGGATGCACGAGAGCGTGAGCACGATCTGCTGGGTGCGCGCCGCATCCTGGATCGCTCGCTCGACCGTGGTGTCGACGCGGCGCTCTTGGGCCTCTTGCAGCAGTTCGAGTCGGGCCCTCACGTCGCTGATCGACGCGCGCAGTTTCAACAGTGCAGGCAGACTTGAATCCTCGCGCAATCGCGCCTGGTTCAGGCGAGTGAGATCGCCGAGCTCGTTGACGCCCGGCAGCGTCGACGCGCCCAGTTCGATCAGTCGATCGATTGCGACAGCTGCCTGCGAATGTGCTTTGAGCGCAGTTGGCGCCAGGCGACCGGTATCGACCGCATCGGCCGCGCCGTTGACGAAGACGGCGTAGTGCTCGCGGGCCTGGATCGCTGCTTCGTGCAGCTTCATGGCCTGCGCCATGTCGGCCGACCGGCTCGACTCGGCACCCGACTGGTACAGCAGGACCGCGATCAATGGCAGCAGGATCACTGCGAACTGGATCACGATCGTATAACTGAGCGACTTGACCTTCACTGATTTCCCTCGTTCGGAATTGCGGCCAGCGGGGTGCATCTGGCGTCGGGGCGCGCGCTCCACTATTTCGTCCGCGGCAAGCGATGCTTTAGCCGACGGCACGTTGCACGTGCATCTGGTGCTCAAATTCGGTGCTTTTCCAGCGAATCGATTCGCACCCGCGCCTTAAGGTCTCGTCCAGGCCCGATTCGTTTCTGCGGCCACGGAAAGGGAACACATGGAATCGAGATCGTCCGCCGGGTCGTTGCGTGCCATCGCGCTGGCCTGCTGCCTGGCAGCCGGTGGCAGCGCGATCGCACAGACCAGCGATGCGCAGCGCATCGCCGAGCTCGAACGAAAGCTCGAACAACTCACCCAGCGCCTGGCCCAGATCGAAGACGCGCGCGCTGCTGTGGCACCCGCCCCGGCCGCGCTGACCGCCGCCGCGTCGGCGCCCCTGCTCTCTGCCGCGCCCACGCTGCTGCCGAGCCGGCCGGCCGGCGGCGGGATTCCGATCCACGCTTTCATTGATGTCGGCTACGCCCGCGATACGCCCGACCACGCCGGACGGCGCGGCGGCTTCGGTCTTGGCAGCGTCAACCTGTACATGACGCCGGCCGTCGGCGAGCGCGTCAAGTCGATCGTCGAACTCGTGTTCGAACAGGACGAGCACGGCGCTTTGATGATCGACCTCGAGCGAGTACAGCTCGGCTACACGCTCAGCGATGCGCTGACGCTGTGGGGCGGTCGCTTCCACACGCCGTTCGGCTACTGGAACGCCGCTTTCCACCACGGCGCGCAGATCCAGACCTCGGTGCTGCGGCCTCGCTTCCTCGCCTTCGAAGACCAGGGCGGGATCGTGCCGTCGCATTCGGTTGGTGTGCTCGGTTCGGGCGGCATGGCATTCGCCGACGGCCGGCTCAAATACGACCTTTACGTCTCCAACGGCTCGCCGATCATCGACGGCGTGCTGAACGCTTCGGGCTTCAAGGACGACGACGGCCAAAAGATGGTGGGCGGCAACCTGCGCCACGAATTCGGCGGTGCACTTGACGGTCTGACGCTGGGCGTGCATGCGCTGGGTTCGCGGGTCAGTTCATTCGACGCAGCCGGCCTGCTCGGCGCGCGCACGCGGCTCGGCATGGCCGGTGTGTTCGCCGTCTTCGAGCGCGACCGTTGGGAAGCCCTGGGCGAGTACTACACCTTTCGCAATCGCGACCTGTCGAGCAACGGCGCCAGCCATTCGAGCTGGGCAGGCTATGCGCAGCTGGGCTACCGTTTCGGCAATGCGCTCACGGTCTATGGGCGGGCCGAGAAAGCGGCGCTCGATCAGACCGACGCCTATTTCGCCACCATGGATTCCGGGCGCTCGTACCGGCGCCAGTCGGTCGGCCTGCGCTACGAACTCGACCCCTCGACCGCACTCAAGTTCGAATTTGCTCGAACGGCCGAATCACAGGGCCAGGTCGAGGCACATTCCACCTCGCTGCGCGGCCAGCTCGCAGTGCGGTTCTAAGTCAGGAGCATCCAGATGCGAATTCCCTTCATCGCGCTCGTCATGCTCGGTGCCGGCGGCGCCGGCCTCGCCTATGCAGCCCACGCCGCCGACGTGTATGTCATCGCCAACGAGGAGGTTCGCTTCGGGCCGGGAGAACTGCGTGAGGTCTTTCTTGGCGAACGCCAGTTCGCCTCCGGGCGTCGGCTGGTGCCGCTGGACAACGCGAGCCTGCAAAAGGATTTCATCGGCCGCGTGGTCGGCATCGACCCGGCGAAATACAGCACCATATGGGCCAAGAAGGGCTTTCGAGAAGGTATCAATCCGCCCGACCTGAAGTCCGGTGACCTGGACGTGATCGCGGCGGTTCGTGCCACGCCGGGCGCGATCGGCTATGTCTCGACGGTGCCGGCCGGGGTGCACGTGGTCGTTCGATACTGACCTGCGGACATTGCCGCTGCATCGTCGCCGAGACACGCCAGTTCGGCTTTGCTGGGTCCCGCCGCGCGACCTGCCTCGAGGCTGAAAGGCGCGCAGCTGCGGCGCCTGATGGTGCCGCCATCGCCCACAGACCGTCGTGGGCCGGGAAGTCGCCATAGTCGATACCGAGGCATGCCGATCTACCCCAAGGCACCTGACCGATGGTCGATCAGGTCGTTGTCAACTTGCAAGGAGATGGGCCGTGGATAAATCCAGCGCCCTGTACGTCGGATTGGACTTCTCACTTGGACACTATCGACATTGCCACAGCGGACGCCGACCGCGACGGCGAGGTGCGCCACGTGTGCAGCACCGGAGGCGACCTCGCCGCGTTGGACATGGCATAACGCAAGCTCATCAGCAAAGGTCATTTGCTGCACGTCGTCGATGAAGCCGGTGTTGACAGCAGTTCCTTGCGGGGTCGTGATCTGGCGTCACCTCACCGCAGTGCGGGTACCCGGCGCCAGCGACGAGGCGGCGCCTGACTTGGCGCGCGCACGCGAGGGCGCTGTGCGCGAATGTCGCAACGCGCGCCATCGGCTCAAGGCCCTGCTCTTGCGCAACGGCATCCCCTACGCAGGGAAGTCCAACAGGTATTTATTGAATCTGAAATTGCACAGCGGAACGGGTGCGCCCTGTTGACAGAAAAAAGCCATCTCAACGATTGACATGTGTGACGACGGACTGACAACTGATCCAGACCCGACAGCTCGGCTACTTACTGCTTCGCAAACAGTTGGCCCAGATCGGCAAAGGCCTTGAACTCCAGCGCATTGCCCGAAGGGTCGAGAAAAAAGAACGTGGCCTGCTCGCCCGCCAAACCTTTGAAGCGCACGTGCGGCTCGATGATGAAGCGCGTGTTCACGGCAGTGAGCTTGTCGGCCAGCACCTGCCACTCGGCCATGGGCAGCACCACGCCAAAGTGCTTGACGGGCACGGCGTCGCCGTCGACTGCGCTGGTGGGCGCACCGGTGCCAGCAGGCGTGCATTCCTGCGGCGCCAAGTGCGCCACGATCTGGTGGCCGTACAAGTCAAAGTCGATCCACTCGGGTGAACTGCGGCCTTCAGGGCAGCCCAAGAGGCTGCCGTAAAAGTCTCGCGCCACGGCAAGGTCGTGCACGGGAAACGCCAAGTGGAAAGGGCGGCGGTGGCTGTCTGCGGTGATGTTCATGGTGCGCATTTTGCCGCCGCGCGGGTGCCACCCGCTTGCGGTTCAGCGCTCGATGCCAAGCTTGATCCCAAAGGCACCCCACCTAAACTGCAAGCATGAATGACTTCTGGCCCTCCTGCGGCTTTACCCAACTCGCGCGCAACGATCAAGGCTGGGCGCAACCCACAGCCGCTTGGTGGCGGC
>JAYVRO010000230.1:0-5897 GCA_043776165.1 Rubrivivax sp.
AGCTTGAACCTGGAAAAATTCTTCGCCCGATGTGAAGCGTTGGGCGTGCTGATCTTCATGCACCCGCTGGGCTACACGCAGGGCGAGCGACTGACCAACCACTACTTCAACAACGTCATCGGCAACCCGCTGGAATCAACCGTGGCGGTGTCGCATTTGATCTTTGACGGCGTGATGGCGCGCCACCCGAAACTCAAGGTGCTGGTGGCCCATGGCGGTGGTTTTGTTGCCCATTACTGGGCGCGCATGGACCACGCTTGGCGCGCCCGCGCCGACACCCGCACGGTGATCAAACGCAAGCCTTCGTCGTACCTGAAGAGGTTCTATTTCGACAGCATCACGCACGACCCCGACATGCTCGGCTGGCTCATCAAGAACTACGGCGCCGACCACGTTGTGCTGGGCACCGACTACCCCTATGACATGGCTGACGACCACCCGCTGGAGACGCTGGCGCAGGTGCAAAAGCTCAGCAAAGCCGACCGCGCTTTGGTGGCAGGCGGCAACGCGGCGCAGCTGTTGAAGATGGGCGTTTGAGCCCCGCTCAACAGGGCCGCGACATGCGGTCCAGCACATCGAAAACTGCCGCTGTGTCGTGCATGGCGTGGCCCATGCCCATGGCCGCGTCGTAGATCGGTACCGTGGCAGAAAAAAGCGGCGCAGGCACGCCTAATTCGCGCAGCGCGGCGCCGATCAACTTCATGTCTTTCTGCCAGACCTCGCACTTCATGGTGGCGGTCTTCCAGCCTTCGTTTTCCATTTGTGGGCCGCGCACTTGCAGCATGCGCGAGCCACCGGCGCCATCACTCAGCACCTTCACGGCGTCGCTGGGTTTGATGCCCCAGCGTTGGCCCAGCAGCAATGCTTCGGCGGTCGAAACGTTGTGAATGGCCACCAGCAAGTTGGCCATCAGTTTCATGCGCATGCCGTTGCCGAAAACGCCCAAGTGGAAATGTGAACGGGCAAAACCTTCAAACACGGCAGTCAGCGGTTTGGCCGCCGCGGCTGGGCCGCTGATGTAAACCGTCAAGTCTTTGTTCAACGCCTGCGCGCCGGTGCCTGACAAGGGGCAATCCAGCAGGACCACACCTCTGGCTGCCAAGACCTTGCGGGCCGCTTCCTTGTCGGTGATGTCCAAGGTGCTGGTCTCCACCACCGGCAGGCCGCGCCCAGCGACGGCAGCGATGTGTTGCGCGGTGGTCATCAGCGCCGCTGCGCTGGGCAATGAGCAGATCACCACCTCCACGGTTTGGGCCAACGTGCCCGCGTCTTTGCACAAACGCCCGCCTGCAGCACGAAAGCGCTGGCGCGCTGCGGGGCTGGCATCAAAGCCATGCACCTCGAACCCGGCTCTCATCAGGTTGTTGGCCATGGCCGAACCCATGATGCCCAGGCCCACCACGCCCACGCGGGTGATGGCTTTTGTGTCTGCTCTGGACGCTGCACTGGTCGCTTGTTTTGTCGCTGCTTTTGCCGCCACGGGGTCTCCTTCAAAAAGTGCCCGCATTACACCCGATTTATTTATCAAACGAACAACAAGCGTGCTCAGCGGACGGCGATGACACCGGTGCGGCACGGGTGCAGCAAGAGCGCGACACGCCCGCGACACAAGCGCTTGCCGCACTTGTATTGATCGTTTGATCAATTTAGAGTCACTCCCCGCGTGCGTTGACCAAGCGCTGCAAATCAAACCCCACTGGCACTGAGAGACCCGATGAAATACAGCACCTTCATGATGCCTGTGCACCCGCCCGGCAGAAACGTCACTGAGAGCCTGCAAGAAGACCGCGAAGCGGTGATGCTGGCCGATGAGCTGGGCTACGCCGAGGCCTTTGTCGGTGAACACGTCACTGACGCGGCCGAGACGGTGACTTCGAGCCTGATGTTCCTGGCCTCACTGGCCTCTACCACGCGCAACATCGTGCTGGGAACGGGCACCATCAACATGCCCAACACGCACCCAGCGGCCGTGGCAGCGCAAGTCGCCATGCTTGACCACCTGCTCAAGGGCCGCTTCATCCTGGGCATCAGCCCAGGCGGGTTGATGTCCGATGCCGAGGTGTTTGGCAACTTTCAGCGCGACCGCAACGCCATGTTTTTGGAATGCATCAACACGGTGCTGAAGATCTGGCAGAGCGAGCCGCCCTACAACATCGATGGCCAGTTCTGGAACGTGTCGGTGGCCAAAACCATGATCCCCGAGATTGGCCAGGGCTACATCATGAAGCCCTACCAGCGCCCGCACCCGCGCATCGTGGGCACGGCAGTGGCGCCGTTTTCGCAGGGCGTCACAGAGATGGCCAAACGCGGCTGGGAGCCTCTCACCGCCAACTTCTTGATGCCCGAATGGGTGAAGTCGCACTGGCCCAAGTACGTGCAAGGCCGTGAGGCCGTGGGCGCTGTGGCCAAGCCTTCAGAGTGGCGCGTGGCCAAGAGTATTTTTGTCGCCGACGACGACGCTACAGCACGACGTTACGCGTTAGAGGCCGGCGGCCCCTATCACTTCTACTTCAAGCAATTGGTGCGCAAGCTGGTGGGCGGTGGGCGCGGCAATGTTTTCAAGACCGACCAGGCCATGCCCGACAGCGACGTCACGCCAGAGAAGGTGACCCAACGTTTGGTGTTAGCCGGTACGGTGAATTCGGTGGTCGACCAAATACTCGCGTTCCGCGAGCACGTGGGCGACTTTGGCAACTTGGTGTATGCCTGCCATGACTGGCAAGACAAGGCCCTGGGCAAACGTTCGATGGAACTCTTTGCCATCGAGGTGATGCCGCGTGTCAACGCTGCTATCAGACGCTGAAGACGGCCGTTGAACCCGCAACCGAGCAAGCGCCACCATGCAAGCCCAACTCGACGACATCAGCGTGCACTACGAGGTCACTGGCCAAGGCCCTTTGCTGACCTTGTCGCATTCCCTGGCCACCACGCTGGACATGTGGGAAGCGCAGCTAGCGCAATTGAACCAACACTTCACTTTGCTGCGTTACGACACCCGCGGGCACGGCGGCAGCACTGCCACCCCGGGGCCTTACACCATGGATCAACTGGCCGACGATGCAGCGGCGTTGCTGAGGCATTTGGGCATCCAGCGCACCCACTGGCTGGGCTTGTCAATGGGCGGAACCATCGGCCAAGTGATGGCTTTGCGCCACCCTGCGCTGATTGAGTGCGTGGTGCTCGCTGACACCACGGCGCAAGTGCCGCCCGCCGCTGCGGTGATGTGGGCAGAGCGCGCCGCCACAGCGCGCCAGGCTGGTATGCATGCCTTGGTGGACGGCACCTTGTCTCGCTGGTTCACCGAGCCCTTTCGGCTGGCCCAGCCCGTGCTGATGGCGCGCATCGGCGACATGATCAGTAACACCTCGGTCGAAGCTTATGCCGGCTGCTGCGCTGCGCTGGCCAACACCGACAACCTGGCGGCGCTGCGGCAAGCCACGCAGCCTGTGTTGGTCATCGTGGGTGCACAAGACCAGGCCACACCCGTGGCGTCAGCGCAGGCCATCGTGAACCATTGGCCCGGCGCCCAACTGATCACCTTGAGTGATGCCGCGCACTTGTCGAACATCGAGCAGGCCCCCGCTTTCAACGCGGCGGTGGTCGCGTTCTTGACGGAATCGTCAGTCCGGTAAAAACGGCATGAATGACGGGAAAGGCGCAGGGCTCTGGAAGCGAATTTCTTCACCTGTGGCGGGGTGGGCAAAACCCAGCTCAGTGGCGTGCAGCATCAGCCGGAGTGGCGTTGCTGTTTCAGACGACGCACTGCCGATGAGTCCATACAACCTGTCGCCCACGATGGCGTGGCCCATGCTCAACAGGTGGACACGGAGCTGATGTGAACGGCCTGTCACCGGGTGCAGTTCGAGCAAGGTTTGCTGGCGCGTCATGTCGCGCGTTAACACGCGCCAACGCGTGAGCGAGGGCTTGCCGTGCTCAGGATCGACCTTCTGCCGCGGCCGGTTGGGCCAGTCGGCCAGCAGCGGCAAATCAATGTGGCCCTTGGTACCCACCACCAGCCCATGCACCAATGCCTCGTAACGCTTGTGCACCAGGCGGTGCTCAAAGGCCATGCTCAATGCGCGCTGCGTTGGTGCGTTGCGCGCAAACACCATCAGGCCCGACGTCGCCATGTCCAGCCGGTGCACTGTGCGCACATCGCCCCACTGGGCTTGGGCACGCGCTACCAAACAGTCGCCGCCCTGCGGCCCCAGGCCGGGAACGGCCAGCAGGCCTGCGGGCTTGTCCAGGACCAAGAGGTGGTCGTCGATGTGATGAGCTTGGCAGTTCACGGAATGGTTTGGAGTGGTTGGAAGCGGCTGGCTGAGCGGCCAGGGGCCAGCAGGCCGCATTAGACTCGCGGCGAATGATTTGTCCGTCAAACCCGCCCGTTTTCAGCAGAGAAAGAAGAGCCCATGAGTGCCATTGTCGATATCGTCGGCCGCGAAATTTTGGACAGCCGTGGCAACCCCACGGTGGAGTGCGACGTGCTGCTCGAGAGCGGCACCATGGGCCGCGCTGCTGTGCCTTCAGGTGCGTCCACGGGCAGCCGTGAAGCCATTGAGCTGCGTGATGGCGACAAGAACCGCTACCTGGGCAAAGGCGTGTTACGCGCGGTGGAGCACATCAATACCGAGATCAGTGAGTCGGTGCTGGGTCTGGATGCTTCAGAGCAGGGCTTTTTAGACAAGACGCTCATCGACCTCGACGGCACAGAAAACAAGGCCCGCCTGGGCGCCAACGCCACTTTGGCGGTGAGCATGGCCGTGGCACGCGCGGCGGCAGAAGAAAGTGGCCTGCCGCTGTACCGCTACTTCGGCGGCATGGGCGCAAAAACGCTGCCCGTGCCCATGATGAACGTCATCAACGGTGGCGCGCACGCCAACAACAACCTCGACTTGCAAGAGCTGATGATCATCCCGGTGGGAGCGCCAAGTTTTCGTGAAGCCGTGCGTTATGGCGCCGAGGTGTTTCACGTCCTCAAGAAGATCATCGATGCCAAAGGCATGAGCACGGCCGTGGGCGACGAGGGCGGTTTTGCGCCTAGCGTGGCCAGCCATGAAGCAGCCATTCAACTCATCTTGGAAGCCATCGACAAGGCGGGTTACATCGCAGGCGAGCAAATCGCCATCGGCCTGGACTGCGCCGCCAGCGAGTTTTATCGCGACGGCAAGTACCACCTCAGCGGTGAAGGTCTGGCGCTCACGGCGCCCGAGTGGACTGACATCCTCGCCACCTGGTGCGACAAGTACCCCATCATCAGCATTGAAGACGGCATGCACGAAGGTGACTGGGACGGCTGGAAGCACCTCACCGAGCGTCTGGCCTCCAAGGTGCAATTGGTGGGCGACGACCTCTTTGTCACCAACACCAAGATCTTGCAAGAGGGCATTGACAAGGGCATAGCCAATTCGATCCTCATCAAGATCAACCAGATTGGCACGCTGAGCGAAACTTTTGCCGCTATCGAGATGGCCAAACGCGCGGGTTATACGGCCGTCATCAGCCACCGCAGCGGTGAAACCGAAGACAACACCATTGCCGACATCGCCGTGGGCACCAACGCGGGTCAGATCAAAACCGGCTCGATGAGTCGCAGCGACCGCATCGCCAAATACAACCAGTTGCTGCGCATTGAAGAAGACCTGGGTGACGTGGCTTACTACCCCGGACGCAAGGCGTTTTACAACTTGAAGTGAGTGGATGTGTGACCACACCCTGTCCAGCAACGTTTGAGATGACCTGATTCTCGTGAATCACCTGAACCATGCCATTGGTGCGACCCACTACCGACCACCTGCCCAGTTATGTGGCAGCGTTGGGGCGCGGTTGGTCGCCTGACACGATGCGCGTCGCTGCAGGCCAAGAAGAATTGCTGCGCATTGCCGAGGACCCGGCGG
>JAYVRO010000231.1:0-5881 GCA_043776165.1 Rubrivivax sp.
CATGTCGGCCACATTGGCGGCCTCGTCGAGCACGGGCACAACGATGCTGAGGAGGGCGGCTGCTGTTTCGGGCGCGGGCATGGATTTGGAGCCAATGACCGCAGCAGGTCGCTCTGGCCGCTGCGGACCTTACATCAACGGCCGGATGGCTGACGAACACCGGGCTTCGCTGCAGGGCCCGATACTCCCAACACTCACGATGGAGAAAACACATGACACACAGCATCGATTACTACTTTGTCCCCCAATCGCCCTGGGCCTATATGGGCCACGCGCGCTTTGTGCGCATGGCGCAAGAACACGGCGCCACGGTGCGCGTGCTGCCTATGGACTTGGGCCAGATCTTTCCGGTATCGGGCGGTCTGCCGCTGGGTAAACGCGCGCCACAGCGTCAGGCTTATCGACTGCTGGAGCTGGCGCGTTTTCGTGACGCGCTGGGTTTGCCGCTGCATGTGCAGCCGCAGTTTTTTCCGGTGGTGGGTGACGCGGCTTCGCGTTTGATCATCGCCGTGGGCCAGCAAAGTGGCACAGCCGCAGCGCTGGACATCACGGGGCGCATCTTGGCCGCAGTGTGGGCCGAACAGCGCGACATTGCTAACCTCTTGACGTTGGCTGAACTGTTGGCTGAAGCCGGTTTGCCCGCTGCGTGTTTGGCGCAGTCAAACGATGCTGAGGTGCAGGCCTTGTACGCGCGCAATACGCAAGCGGCGATCGACCGCGGCATCTTTGGCGCGCCCAGTTTTGTTGTTGACGGCGAGCTGTTCTTGGGTCAGGACCGGCTTGATTTTGTTGAGCGTAAGCTGAAAAGCTAACCCGGGCGCAAAGCCAACACCCTGGGCGCGCTGCGTGCGCCCCGTGGCGCGGGTTGCAGTGCTTCGATCAACATCAATACCAAGCGACGCAAGGCGCCCCATGGGTCGGCAGGCCAGTCGGCATGGGGCAGGCCTTTGTTGATGCCGTCGCACACGCTGGCGGCGTGCAGCAGGGCCGTGGCGTGCTCGACATCAAGCAGCGGCGCGGCACGCTCGATCAGGCGTTGTTTGGCGCCCCACACACGGGCCTCGCTCATGGCCAGGGGCAGTGGTTTGCCAGCAGCCAAGGCGTCGGCCACGCGCTTCAGGGCGCGAATGTCGTCGCTCAAGGTCCAGTGCACCAAGACGGCGGCTTCGCCCTCTGCACGCAGGCCGTCCAGCATGCGCAGCGCGCGCGCGGTGTTGCCCGCGAGCACGGCTTCACCGAGCTTAAAAACGTCATAGCGCGCCACGTTCAGCACGGCCGATTCGATGTTCTCAAAGCTCAGCTCACCTGCTGGGTAGAGCAGCGCGAGCTTTTGCAGTTCTTGGTGCGCTGCCAACAGGTTGCCTTCAACACGATCGGCAAAAAACGCCAGGCTGCGTTGGCCGGGCTCGGCGGCTTCAACGCGCTGGCCTTGTTTGGCCAAACGTTGCGCCAACCAAGCGGGCAAGGCCTGCCTGGCGATGGGTTCGACACGCACGGTGAGGCCCGCCGCGTCGAGCGCGTTGAACCATGCGCTCTTCAGTTGGGTGTTGTCGAGCTGGGGCAGGTGCACCAGGGTCAACACATCGGGGCTGAGGTGATCGCAATAGCGTTGCAATGCGGCCGATCCCTCTTTGCCGGGCTTGCCCGTCGGGATGCGAATCTCTATGAGCTGGCGGTCAGCAAAAAGGCTCATGGCCTGGGCCGCGCCCAGCACGGCACTCCAATCGAAATGCTGGCCGCTCGCTACAAAAACCTTGCGCTCGCCATAACCCGCTGCGCGCGCGCTGGCGCGGATGGCATCGGCCGCTTCTTGCGCCAGCAAGGGCTCGTCACCGAACACGGTGTAGATGGGTTTGAGGCCGCGTGCCAACAGCGCGGCGAGTTGCTCAGGGCGGGTCTGCACAGTGCATCAGAGTTTGATGGCCGCCAGGCGGCGCATCACCTGCAACACCACGTCGGACTGCATCTCGCGGTAGAGCTCGGCCTGCTCATGCTCTTTGGCCAAGGCCGCACTTTCGTTGAAGCTCATGTCGCGTGCCAGCAGCAGCGCCGAGGCCGGCAACAACTCGCGGCCGGTGGGCGTGTTGGCCTTGAAGTTGAACTTCACCCGCAATTGCAGTTCGCGCACTTGCGCGGCCGATGTTTGCGCCACCACGCTGCGTTCGCGAGCGTCGGTGGTGGCGTGCAAAACAACCTCGGCTTGGGCAGGCGAGTCGAGCACACGCACGCTGCGCAACAGGGCTTCCTTCAGCTCCATGGCCATCGGTGAGCGCGGCGCAAAACCTGTGAGCGCAATGGAGCTGAAGGCCAGCGGCGGTGGGCGGCGCAGCTCAAAGCCGCAACCGGTCAGCGCAGCGGTAGCCGTGCTCAACAACATACTGCGGCGGCTCAAACTTCGCGTCATGTCAAATAACAACATTCACCAGACGACCAGGCACCACGATGATTTTTTTCACCGGCTTGCCTTCGGTGAAACGTTGGCAATCGGGGTGGGCCAAGGCCGCCACTTCAATGGCCGCGCGGTCGGCTTTTGCGGGCACTGTGAGTGCACCCCGTAGCTTGCCGTTGACCTGCAACACCAGCTCGATCTCGTCTTGCACCAAGGCCGCTTCGTCCACCTGGGGCCAAGGCGCGTCCATCAACTCGCCGAGGTCGGCCACATAGTCCATGTCTACCCACAGCTTGTGGGTGATGTGGGGTGCCGCAGGGTAGAGCGTACGAAGTAACAATCCAAATGACTCACGCAACACGGCGTTGTCAGCCACGGTGTGGGCCAGCGCTGCGCCTTCCAGCGCGTTGAGCATCTTCATGGCGCCCGAGACCACGGTGTTGTATTGCAGGCGATCAAAGTCATGGCTGACTTGGCGCAACAGCAAGTGCATGTCACGGCGCAGTCGGGCAGCCTCTGCGCTGAAGCCGCCGTGCACATGCGCGCCCCTGGCGAGCGCGGCTGCGTTTTTCACGCCATAAGCCCAGACGCGGCGCAAGTAGCGAAAGCTGCCCTCGGCGCCGGAGTCCGACCACGCCGCGCTCTGGTCGGGTGGGCCAGCAAACATGGTGAACACGCGGGCTGTGTCAGCGCCGAACTTGGCAATGATGTCGCGCGGCTCCACCACGTTGTTCTTGCTCTTGGACATCTTCTCGACACCGCCCAGCATCACGGCTTGCCCGTCTTCTTTGGCCGTGGCGCTGACGGGCTGGCCTTTGTCGTCATATCGAATGTCGACTTCGGCCGGATAGAACCAGCGCTTCTTGCCATCACCTTCATCGCGATAGAAAGACTCGTTGAGCAACATGCCCTGGGTAAAGAGCTTGGTGAAAGGCTCGCTGAACTTGATCAGCCCCAAGTCACGCATGGCCTTGGTCCAAAAGCGCGCATACAACAAGTGCAACACGGCGTGCTCGATGCCACCGATGTACTGGTCCATGGGCATCCAGTAGTCGGCACGCTCGTCGATCATGGCGTCGACGCTGTCAGGGCAGCAGTAGCGCATGTAGTACCAGGCGCTGTCCACAAAGGTGTCCATGGTGTCGGTTTCGCGCCTGGCGGGTTTGCCACAAGTGGGGCAGCCGACGTTCAAGAATGCCGCCGATTTGTTGAGCGGGTTGCCACTGCCGTCGGGCACCAGGTCTTCGGGCAGGATGACGGGCAAATCCACTTCCGGCACGGGCACGGCGCCGCAGCTTTCGCAGTGAATGATGGGGATGGGTGTGCCCCAATAGCGCTGGCGACTGATGCCCCAGTCGCGCAGACGCCAGGTGGTTTTTTTCTCGCCGAGGCCTTTGCTTTGCAGCGTTTTTGCAATCGCATCAACTGCCGCTTTGTGTTGCAAGCCGCTGTAGTTGTGGGAGTTGATGGTCACGCCGTTTTGTTTGTCGGCGTACCAGTCTTGCCAGCGGTGGTAGTCGAAGTGTTCGCCGTCCACTTGCACCACTTGCGTGATGGTCAGGCCGTACTTCAAGGCAAAAGCAAAGTCACGTTCATCATGGGCTGGCACGCCCATCACGGCACCGTCGCCGTAACCGATGAGCACGTAGTTGCCCACCCACAAGGGAATGGCTTCCCCAGTAATGGGGTGCCGCACGCTCAGGCCCGTGGCGCGGCCTTCTTTTTCGCGCAAGGCCATCTCGGCTTCGCTGGTGCCGCCCTTTTTGCACTTCTCGATGAAGGCTGCTAGTTCAGGATTGGTTGCGGCGGCGTGAGTGGCCAGTGGGTGCTCTGGCGCCAAAGCGCAAAAGGTCACGCCCATCAAGGTATCGACGCGTGTCGTGAACACATACATGAGGCCATCTTGAATGAGCTGGCCGGCCGTGTCACGGATCTTGTGCGGGAACGCAAAACGCACCCCTTCGCTCTTGCCGATCCAGTGCTCTTGCATGAGGCGCACGCGCTCAGGCCAGCCTTCTAAATAGTCGCGGTGGGTGCTGTCGTTCACGCCCGCCAAGAGCTCGTCAGCGTATTGCGTGATGGCCAGGTAGTAGCCGGGGATTTCGCGCTTTTCAACGATGGCACCACTGCGCCAGCCGCGGCCATCTTCGACTTGTTCATTGGCAAGCACCGTCTGGTCAACCGGGTCCCAATTGACGATTTGTGTCTTGCGATACGCGATACCTTTTTCCAGCATCTTCAAAAAGAACCATTGGTTCCACTTGTAGTAGCTCGGGTCGCAGGTGGCCACTTCGCGTTGCCAGTCATAGCCCAGCCCTAAGGGCTGCATTTGCGACTTCATGTCCGCGATGTTGGCGCGGGTCCAGGCGGCCGGTGGCACCTTGTTGGCCATGGCGGCGTTCTCGGCTGGCAGGCCAAAAGCGTCCCAGCCCATGGGCATCAACACATTGAAGCCTTTCATGCGCAATTGGCGCGCCATCATGTCGTTGATGGTGTAGTTGCGCACATGGCCCATGTGCAGCTTGCCGCTGGGGTAGGGCAGCATGGAACAGGCATAAAACTTGGGGCGGCGTGTGTCTTCAATGACACGAAACGCATGATGCGCAGCCCAGTGGGCTTGAGCAGCGGCTTCGATTTCTGCGGGGATGTACTTTTCGTTCATCCGCGAATTGTAGGTAGGGGGCCAAGCCCCTCATGGCTCATGGCCACTCATGGCTCAGCTACTTCGGCGCCGCCTCGGTGACAAAACCAATGCGCGACAAACCTGCCTCTTGCACCAGGCCAATCACCTCGGCCACTTGGCCATAGGGCACGCGGGCATCAGCGCGCAGTTGCACTTCGGTCAACGCATCACGTTGGGCGGCCGCGCGCACGCGCGCACGGAGCTGCGCTTTGTTGACGGCAGCGTCGGCCACAAAGAGCTGGCCCTGGGCATCAAGCGCCAGCGCGATGAACGCCGGTGCGTCGCTCGGGCGCGCGCCTTCGGTGCGCGGCAAGTCGAGCTTCAAACTGCTGGTCATCAAAGGTGCAGTGATGATGAAGATGACCAGAAGCACCAACATCACGTCAATGAGCGGCGTCATGTTGATCTCGCTCATGGGCTGCGAGCCGGGGTTGCGCTCTAACCTTCCAAATGACATGGCAGGGCTTTCCTCAGCGGCTCAGGGGCTCAGGTTTTGGCTTGGCCATCGAGCGCCATCTCGCGCAGGTCATGCGCAAAACCTTCCAGCTCGGCCTCGCAAGCCGCGACCCATTTGCCAAAGATGTTGTAGGCCAGTACGGCAGGCACGGCCACGGCAATGCCAGCGGCCGTCATGATGAGTGCTTCACCGATCGGGCCGGAGACTTTTTCGATGCTGATGCTGCCCGAGGCCGCAATGCCCACCAGCGCGTGATAGATGCCCCACACCGTGCCAAAGAGGCCGACAAAGGGCGCAGTGGAGCCAATGCTGGCCAAGAGCACCTGGCCGAATTGCAGATGCGCCAGGCCGC
>JAYVRO010000232.1:0-5856 GCA_043776165.1 Rubrivivax sp.
GACAGGCTCACACCGGCGCGGTACAAGGCCGTGATGGGGTGCGTGGTTATCGATGTGGCGGCACCTGTGTGCAGGTTGCTGGTGGGGCAGATTTCCAGATGCACATCGCGCGTTTTGATCTCCTCAACCAGATGCATCCGTGCAGGGTCTTGCAGGGCATCGACCAAACGCACACCGTGGCCAATGCGCGTGGCCCCCAGACGCGCGGCCTCCACAACACGCTCGGCGGCATCAGCCTCACCGGCGTGCAGGGTCATGCCCAGCCCCGCGTCACGAACGAGCGTCAAAGCCTCTAGGTGATCTGAAGGGGGGTAGCCGTGTTCGGGCCCGGCCAAGTCAAAGCCAACAACACCGTGGCCTTGAAACCGCAATGCCAGTTGCGCCGCGCGCAGCGTCTCGCTGGGCGGCAAGTGGCGCATGGCGCAGACGATCAAGCCGCTGGGCAGGGCGCTCTTGCGCAGGCCGTCCAGCAACGCTTGCACGGCGTCGTCACCCGCCACACCACAGGCTTCAAAGAGCAAAGGTGCGATGCGGAATTCAGCCAGCACACAGCCGTCATTCAGCGCGTCTTCAGCAGCCTCAAAAGCAACACGTTCCAAGGCCTGTCGCGTGGCCATGGCCGCCACGGTCAGCTCAAAGCCCTTCAGGTACTCGATCAGACTGCCCGCATGCGCCTGGCGTTCGAACCAAGCGTGCAGCGCAGGCACATCGGCGGCGAGGCAAGGGATGCCGCGTTCTCGCAGCAGCTCGAGCAGCGTGGCCACGCGAAGGCCGCCATCCAGATGTTCGTGCAGCAGCACCTTGGGCATTTGCCGCGCCAAAGCCTGCGATTCATTGATCGTCAAGGGCATCGCGGCATGCTAGCCCAGGCCTGCCCCGCGCCGCCCATTGCAGGGCAGGCCCCAGGGTGCAAAGGCACACAAGCTTGCTATCCTGCCCGCCACGCGAAAACCGCGCCAACACCTCACCAGGAGCCTCGGCATGTCTCTCATCAAAAGCGCTGTAGTTGTCGCCCTCAGTGGCCTGTCTTTGGCTGCTCTGGCCGAGCCCGCTGTCATTTTTGACATGGGCGGCAAGTTCGACAAGTCCTTCAACCAAGCCGGATACGACGGCGCAGAACGCTGGAAGAAAGAAACCGGCAAAACGTATTTGGAGTTTGAGGTGACCAACCCGGCGCAGCGCGAACAGGCGCAGCGACGCATGGCCGAGCGGGGTGCCAGCCCTATCGTGGGCATCGGGTTCTCACAAAGTTCGGCGGTTGAAAAAGTCGCTGCCGAGTTCCCCAAATTGCAGTTCGCCATCATCGACTCGGTCGTCAAACTGCCCAACGTGCAAAGCATCGTCTTCAAGGAACATGAGGGCAGTTTTTTGGTCGGCATGATGGCTGTGATGGCCAGCAAAACCGGCAAGGTGGGCTTTGTGGGCGGGATGGACATTCCGCTTATTCGCCGCTTTCAGTGCGGCTTTGAGCAAGGCGCCAAATTTGCCAGTGGCAAGGCCGAAGTCAGCGCCAACATGACGGGCACCACACCATCGGCCTGGAACGACCCTGCACGCGGCGCCGAACTGGCCAAGGCGCAGTTCGCCAAGGGTGTTGATGTGATCTTTGCTGCGGCAGGTGGTACAGGTGTGGGCGTTTACCAAGCGGCCAAAGACGCTGGCAAGTTGGCCATCGGTGTGGACAGCAACCAAAACCACATGCACCCCGGCACCATGCTCACGTCAATGGTCAAGCGTGTTGACGTCGCTGTGTTGGGCGCCTTCAAAGGCACGACACCCGGTGTGACGGTGCTGGGCCTCAAAGAAGGCGGCGTGGATTACGCCATGGACGAGCACAACGCCAAGCTGGTGTCTGCCGACATGAAGAAAAAAGTGGACGCTGCCAAGGCCGACATCATCGCGGGCAAGATCAAGGTCATTGACTACATGACGGCCAACGAGTGCAAATAATCTGCCACGGTTAAAGTCACGTGAAACGTTAATCAAAACTGCCCGTGACCACAAGCGCCGTGCAGCCTGCTGCGCAGCCTGCAGTACAGATGCACGGCATCGACAAACGCTTTGGCGCCGTGCATGCCAACCGCGCGGTGAACTTGGCTGTGGCGGCGGGCTCCATCCACGGCATCGTGGGTGAAAACGGCGCGGGCAAAAGCACGTTGATGTCCATCCTGTACGGTTTTTATCAAGCCGACAGTGGCGCCATCAGCATCTTCGGCCAAGCCGCGCACATCCACCATTCCAGACATGCCATCGCCCTGGGCATTGGCATGGTGCACCAACATTTCATGTTGGTAGACACCTTGAGTGCGCTGGACAACGTGATGCTGGGCGCCGAGCCGCATTGGCAGCTGGAGCGCGCCCGTGCGTTGGTGCGCGCCCAACTCGAGCCCCTGATGCAAGACACCGGCCTGCATGTGCGCCTGGACGCCCTGGTGCAAGCGCTGCCCGTGGGTGAACGCCAACGGCTGGAGATCTTAAAAACGCTTTACCGCGGCGCGCGCATCCTCATCCTGGACGAGCCCACTGCCGTGCTCACCCCGGCAGAGACGCTGGCGCTCTTTGACACCTTGCGCGGTTTGCGTGCCAAGGGCTGCACGGTGTTGCTCATCACGCACAAGCTCAAAGAGATCATGGTCTTGTGTGACGCCGTGACGGTGATGCGCCAAGGCGCCGTGGTGCTTGACGCCGCCATCGCACAAACCAGTGTTGATGGTCTGGCGCAGGCCATGGTGGGACGGCGAGTGAACCTCGGGCGCGACACCGAGACACCTGCTCGCAAGCCGGGCGCCGTGCTTTTGCAGGCCGAGCACCTGAGCTGGCGCGACGCCTTGGGCGTGGCACGCTTGGACGATGTGTCCATCACTTTGCGGGCAGGTGAAATCGTCGGCATCGCCGGTGTCTCGGGCAACGGCCAAAGTGAATTGTTAGATCTGCTGTCAGGCATGCAAGCCCCGGCCAAAGGTGATCCGACATGCACGCTGCAAACCAGTGGCCAAGGTTTCACATCAAGCAACTGGTTGACCCCCGCCCAAGCCCGCACGCTGCGCATTGCCCACGTGCCCGAAGACCGCCACCAACGTGGCCTGGTGCTGCCTTTCCCGGCCTGGGAATCTGCCGTGCTGGGCTACCAGCAGCGCCCTCGCTACAGCCGCAATGGTTGGCTGCGCCAGGCCGTGATGCGCCAAGACACCCACACCATGATGGAGCGCTACGACGTGCGGCCACGCAACGCGCAACTGCGCTCTTCCAAGTTCAGCGGCGGCAACCAACAAAAATTGGTGCTGGCACGCGAGGCCTTGCCCGAACCCCAAGTGCTGCTGGTGGGCCAGCCCACACGTGGTGTGGACATTGGCGCGATCGAGTTCATTCACGGCCGTTTGCGCGCACTGCGCGACGCCGGTGGCGCAGTGCTCCTGGTGTCCTCAGAGCTGGATGAAATTTTGGCGCTGGCCGACCGGGTGATTGTCATGAATGCCGGACGCATTGCCGGCGAGATGCCCATCTCGCTATGCAGCGAACAAGCCCTGGGGCGGCTGATGGGCGGTGCCACGGCTGAACCCGCCACCACGACAGATTCAGCGGCGCCACACTGACATGACGCAGACCAGCCATTTGCCGCGCTGGATGGACCTGGTGGTCTTGCCAGCCTTCAACCTATTGCTGGCCATGCTGGTGTCAGCGCTGGTGCTGCTCATCGTCGGCCAAAGCCCTGTGCAGGTGCTGGGCCTGCTCATCAAGGGCGCGTTTGGCACGCCCGCTGGCATCAGCTACACGTTCTATTACGCCACCACGTTTGTCTTCACCGGGCTGGCCGTGGCCGTGGCTTTCCATGGTGGCCTCTTCAACATCGGCGGCGAAGGGCAGGCCATGATGGGCGGGCTGGGTGCAGCGCTGGCGGCACTCGCGCTTGCACCCCACCTGCCTGCATGGTTGATGTTGCCCGTGATGGTGTTGGCCGCCATGGCCTTTGGTTGTGCCTGGGGCGCGGTGCCCGGTGCACTGCAAGCCTGGCGCGGCAGCCACATCGTCATCACCACCATCATGTTCAATTTCATCGCCTCGGCGCTGATGGGCTATTTGCTGGTGGGTGCGCTGAAAGAGGCGGGCAACATGGCGCCCGAGAGCCGCGCCTTTGGCGCCACCGCGCTCTTGCCAGGCATGCACGAATGGCTCGCAGCGGTGGGCATCCACTGGCCCCGCACACCCCTGAACGTGAGCGTGCTTTTGGCCATTGCTGCGGCCATCAGCGTGTATTTGCTGCTGTGGCGCTCACAAGGGGGTTACGCGTTGCGCGCCGTGGGGTTTTCGCCCGAAGCGGCGCGCTACGCGGGCATCGCGCCGCGCGCACAAGTGCTGCGTTCAATGATGTTGTCGGGTGCGCTGGCTGGGCTGGTGGGCATCAACGAAATTGCCGGTGTGCATGGCCGCTTGATCGCTGACTTTGTTGCCGGTGCTGGTTTTGCGGGCATTGCTGTGGCGCTGATTGGCCGCAACCATCCGGTGGGCATCGTGCTGGCCTCTTTGCTCTTTGGCGCGCTGTACCAAGGTGGGGCGGAACTGTCGTTTGAGATCCCCGGGTTCAGCCGCGACATGGTGTTCACACTGCAAGGCCTCATCGTGCTTTTTGCGGGTGCCATGGCGCAGGTGGCGGCACCTGGTTTGGCGCGGGTTCACGGCCTTGTGCAAGGTCTCTTGCCGACGCGGCCATCCACCGCGGCGAATGGTTAAGGTCGGAGGCCAACGTCAATGGCTAAGGTCAACAGTTAAGTGTGATGGATGACATCTTCTTTGCCACTTTGTTAGCGAGCACGCTGCGCGTGTCCACGCCGCTCATCTTGTGTGCGCTGGCGGGTACCTTGTGTGAACGCGCTGGCGTCATCGATCTGGGCCTGGAAGGCAAGATGCTGATGGCCGCTTTTGCCACCGCCAGTGTGGGCGTGGCCACCGGTTCACTGGGGTGGGCGCTGCTGGCTGCATTGGCCGTGGGGGTGAGTCTGTCTGCGCTGCACGCCTATGTCTGCGTCAGCCACCGAGGTGACCAGGTGGTGCTCGGCATGGCCATCACCATGACCGCAGCGGGCCTCACCGCCGTACTCGGCCGCGCCTGGTTCAACCAAGGCGGGCAAACACCGCCGCTGCCCGACACCGTGCGCTTGGGCGCGTTGTGGCCAGGGCTGCAAAGCACGGTGCAAAGTGCTCCCGTGGTGGGTGACTTCATCGGCATCGTGGTCTTCGGTCACAACGTTTTTGTCTACGCCACGTTGGTCGCTGTGGCCCTCGTGTGGTGGCTGCTTTACCGCACCCGCTTTGGCCTGCGCCTGCGCGCAGCTGGCGAGAACCCAGCGATGGTGGACGCCGCTGGTGTTTCGGTATTGGCGTTGCGCTACCGTGCGCTGATGTTGAACGGCGTGCTCTCGGCTTTGTCGGGTGCGTATTTGGTACTGGCGCTCACACCTGCGTTCATTCCCAACATGACAGCAGGGCGCGGCTACATGGCGCTGGCCGCCATGATTTTTGGCAAATGGCACCCGCTGGGTGCGTTGGCTGCGTGTTTGTTGTTTGGCTTCTTGGAGGCACTGGCCATCGTGCTGCAAGGCGCCGTCATCCCGGGTCTGGGCGCTGTGCCCGTGCAGGCCATCCAGGCCCTGCCCTATGTGCTGACCGTGGTGCTGCTGGCGGGTTTTATTGGGCGCGCTCACGCGCCCAAGGCGCTGGGCTTGCCTTACCTCAAAGAACGCTGAAAGAAAGTTGAAGGTACACCGATGGAAGCCAACCTGTTAGAACGCCTGCGGCAAGCCGCCATCGCTGCGCGTGAGCAGGCTTACGCGCCCTACTCCAACTTCAAAGTCGGCGCTG
>JAYVRO010000233.1:0-5844 GCA_043776165.1 Rubrivivax sp.
CAGCACCGCAAACTTGTCGTTCAGCTTCCAGTTGAGCTTGAAGTCACCTTTCACAAACGACTTGGTATGTTCGATTTCGGCGTTGGTAGGTTGGCCATAGAAGCCGCTAGAGAAGGTGGCCACCAAGGTGGGCGTGAGCACGCTGCCACCAGGCATGGTGATGTCATACCGCGCGAAGACCGAGCCTTGGTAGGTGGCGGCGTAAGGAATGCGCTTGCCCGAAAGATCACAGCCAAAAGCGGCCCCGGGCTGACCCGTGCCGCCTGTGCCCGGCACCACGCCGCAGTTGTAGCCCGGCGCGTAAATGCGCTTTTGGCCAGCCGGTGCGATGACGATGCCATTGGCGTCGGTTTGGGGCGCGGTGGACGTGGGGTCGGCCACCAAGATGCTGGTACCGAAAGGCAGCGCCACATCGGGGAAGCTGGTGTACTTGGCATCCAGCAACGACAGCGTGCCGCCCACCGTCAAGGCCTTGGTTTGGCGCCAGGTGAGCTCAGCTTCAAAACCGTTGGCCTTGGCCTTGGCAGCGTTGAAGATGACCGACACGGTGGTGGCGCCCACGGCCACTTGGCGCTGCTCTTGCAGATTGGTGTAGCTGTTGGTGAATGCCGCCAAATTCAGCTGCAGGGTGTTGCCCATGAAGCGGTTTTTCGAGCCGACTTCAAACGCCGTCACCTCTTCTGGCTTGAAGACCCGCACCGCCTCTAACGCTTGACCTGAGTTAAAGCCGCCAGAGCGAAAGCCCGTGGACACAGTGGCATAAACCAACTGGTCTTTGTTCAGTTGATAGTCGGCAGCCAACTTGCCCGTGGCCTTGCTGAAGGTGGTGTCGGCGTAGGTGGCGCCCACGACGGTGTTGGTACCGGGCAAGCAGTTAAAGCCCGGCTGCGCGTTGGAGCCCACGCAACTGGTGGTGCCCAGGGCGCCAAAGGCGGCAGCGGCTGGCAGCGGCGTGGCCAGGGTGATCAAGGTGCCATCAGGAGCGCCTGCTGCATTCAAGGGCAAGACCGAGTTGGCGTTGGCGTACTTGAAAGATTTTTTGTCGCGCGTATAGCGCGCGCCAGCCGTCAAGGTCAGGTCGTCGCTGGCCTTGAAGTTGAACTGGCCATACAGCGCGGTGGAGTTGGTCTCGGGCTTTTGCAGGTCGTAAAAACCAGCGCCGGCTATGGCCAGCGTGAGTGGCGCGGCGATGGCGTCACTGCGCACCGTGCGCGGCAACTGCTGGTTGATGAAGAGGCCCGTGAGCTGGTCTTTAAAGAAATACACACCGGCCACATAGCCAAAAGGACCGCTGCCTTCAGACAGCACCTGGAACTCTTGCGAGAAGGTCTTGGCCGCTGTTTTTTGGTAGTCGATGCCAATGGTGGACGACGAAAAATCGGTGTCCTGCGACCGCGCTGACGAGAAGTCGGCCATGCCGGTGATGGACTTCAACGTTGCGCTGCCCAGCCTGTAGCTGATGTCGGCAGAAAAGTTGCTGTCCTTGGTTTTCAGGAAAGGCTGGTAGTCGTTGTTGATGGCGGCAAAGTCGCCCGGCTTGTACAGCGGCACGCCCAGGTCAATGCCCGAGCCAATGGCGTTGCTGCCAGTGCCGTTGCCCGCGCCCACGGTTCGGGTGCAATCGTTCACACCGTCGCGGTTGCCGCCGCGCGTGTTCAGCGTGGTCAGCAAGGTGGCGTTAAACAACTGTTGACATGAGGCGGTGTGCAAATAGGTGCCCGCCAGCTTGTAGCCAAAGGCCGAGCCGCCGTTGCCGCTTTGGTCCATGCTGTCGGCGCGCAAGACCACTTCCAGGTCTTTGCTGGGCTTGAGCTTGAGCGAAGCGCGGAAGTACTTCAGGTTCTTGTCAAAGAGGCCCGCCGCCGGGTTGAATTGGTCCTTGACCCACGGGTCGGCCTTTTCAATGGCCGCCGCAAAACGCAGCGCTGCCGTGTCGCCCAAGGGGATGTTGAAGGCGCCTTCGCCACGCACCTGGCCAAAACTGCCGACGCCCAGGCTGGCGTTCATTTCATTGCTTTTGAGCTCAGGCGCGTTGGTGCTGATGGCCACGTTGCCACCAAAAGTATTTCGGCCAAACAAGGTGCCTTGCGGCCCACGCTGGATCTCAACCCGGCCCACGTCCACAAAGCCCAGCATGGCTTGCTGCGCGCGTGACTTGTAGATGCCATCAACAAAGTAGCCGATGGTGGTGTCGGCGTTCACGGCCACGTTTTCAGTGCGCACGCCGCGAATGGCGGGGCGGGCGTCAACACCCGAGCGGCCGAAGGTAAAACCGGCCGACAGGCTTTCCATTTGCCCCAGGTCAGTGACGTTGCGCTCGGCCAGCATTTCGCCGCTCACTGCGGTGACGGAGACACTGACCTTCTGCGCATCTTCAACACGCCGGTTGGCCGTGACGGTGACGCTTTGCACCTCGCCGCTGTCGGCCTTGGTGGCAGCTTGCGCAAAAGCCACGCCAGGGTTGGCCAGGGCCCACGCGCCAAGGGCCAGGGCCACGCCTGCGGCCAGGCGAGTTGATTTGAACTGATTCATGTTGTTGTCTCCGAAAAAAAAGCAGGTCAATGGGGGTTGGGTCTGAGGTCGCTGAAAACGCCGCTTTGAACGCGCGCCACAGGCAGGTTGGCGACGAGTTTGCTGGCCGCCAGCCTGCTTTGCAAGCGTATGCAAGCCCTATGCAGTGCAGCCCGAGAAAACCCTGAGGCTAGAGTGTTGTGTTGGCGCCAAGAAGTGGCAGTCGCTTGCGTATGCAAGGCGAGGCCCTCAGCGCTGAGCGCGGTCGACAAAGCGTTTAGGCGCGACATAGCCATTGGCGTCAAGCGCGCGGTCTTGCCCAGCGGCGGCTTGCACCACGGCCTCGGCCCACTCCATGCGCTTGCGATGGTCGCCCGATGTCAGCAACAAGGCCAGGGCCAGCGTGTCGCCCGTGTTTTTGATGGTGCGCCAACAGTCGGCCGGCAGGGCAAAACTGTCCCAACCTGCGGCGCCGCCTGTCAGATCGAAACTGCATTCACCTTCAGTCGTCTCAAAGCTGAGCTGCAAGCGGCCTGCTTTGGTGATGAGCACTTGTTTGTCGAACAAGCGGTGGCGCGACACCTGGCCACCGGGTGGAATCTTCAGCCATTCGATGGACACCCCGTGGGCGTTCATCACCGGGGCCAGTTGTTGACTGTCTTGGTTCAGCCCCAGGCCGATGGCGGCGGCCAGTTGTGCGCCGCAGCCAGGCAGGGTGGAATCCAACAACGATTGAGATGACCAGCGTAAATCTGCAAAACGCACCACGCGCTGGGCCATCTCGGCCACAGGCCAGTCGCGCAGCGCGGATATCTCTTGCGCCGTCATGGGCAGCACGGTCCTTTCACCCGGGCCCAAGGTGTCGCCGCGCCGGGTGTCGATGATTTGGTAGTCGTCGCGCAAGTACACACCGTTGGCGCCAGCTGCTGCCAGTGTGCTGGGCCCCCAAACGATGCCGCCGGTGTTGTCGCCGCCCAAGGCGGTGAACAAAAAGCCATCGTCAGGCCCGATGTTGGTGAAGCCGCGATAAATCCAGGTGGGGATGGAAACGAGGTCGCCTTCACCGATGTCGACTTCGCGCGCCGTGGGGTTGAAGCCCCATTGCACGCGCCAGTCGCCACGGGTGCAGATGAACACCTCGCAAGTGAAGTGCATGTGCGGCGTGTTGATCTTGCCGTGCGGAATGCGCACGCCGCCGACTTGAAACCCATGCGGCTCGCGCAGGCTCACCGGTTGTGCGGCGTTTTGCGACACCCCCGGCCCGATCAGCGCGTAGTTGTATTTGGGCTGGCACTCGGGGATGGCGTAGTCGATGAAGGCTTCGGTGCTGTAGCGCAGGCCTGCAAAAGGGATGTGGCGCTCAGCCAGCGCTTGGCGCGTGGGCAGCTCAGGAGGGGTCATTGAACGATCCTTGAAAACACGTGGCCGACCTTGCGGGGGTCAGCCTTTGACGGCGCCTTGCGTCAGCCCGCTGACGATTTGGCGCTGGAACAAAACGATCAGCACGATGAGCGGCAAGGTGATGCTCACCGCGCCGGCCACGCCTTGCATCAAGAGCGCCTCGCTCTCGGCGCTGATGGCGTTGGCGATGGCGGCGGGCATGGTCATGGTCTCGGTGCTGGTGAGCGCGCTGCTGAGCAAAAAGTCGTTGTAGGCGAGCAAGAAGCTGAAGAGCCCGGTGGTCAAGATGCCCGGCCACATCACGGGCACGATGACCATTCGAAAGGCCTGCCAACGGGTGCAGCCGTCCACCAAGGCGGCTTCGTCCAGCTCAGATGGAATGTTAATGAAGAAGGCGCGCAGCATCCAAATGGTGAAGGGCTGGTTGATGGCCACCAGCACAAAGACCAAGGTGAACGTGGCATTGCGAATGCCCAGGGCGTCAAACACCGCGTAAAACGAAGGCAGCAGGGTCGAATGCGGCAAGGCGCGAAAGACCAAGGCCACGAGCAAGAGCCAAAAGCCCAGCGCACCGCGGTAGCGTGCCAACGCATAACCGGCCAGGCAGCCCACGCTGAGTGAGATGGTGACCACGCTGGCGGTGACCAGGGCACTGTTGATGAAGTTCAAATAAAACGCCTTGTCGATCCACAGTGCGCGGTAGTTCTCGAGCGTGACGGGGGCCAGCCACTTCAGCGGCGCGGAAAAGGCGTCGACGTAAGTGCGCAGCGAGATCACGGCCGTCCACAGCACGGGCAGGGACGCCAGCAGCAGCCACAGCGCGAGCGCGGCATACAGCGCAGTCATCGCCAAGGCACGGCGCTTTAACTTTTGACTTGAGCGATGACGGCTCATGCCTGCCCGCCGCGTTGTTCACGCCAGGTGCGGCGCAGCAAAGGGATCAACAGCACGGCGATACCCAAAACCGTGAGCACCGCCGCTGCGCTGGCCTTGAAGGGGTTGTTTTCTTGCAGCAGCACGCTGTAGGTGAGGTACTGCACGCTGGTGGTGAAGGCGCCTTGTGTGAGAACCAGCACGGGCTCGAACACACGGTAAGCGTCCATCACGTGAATCAGCGTGATGAACACCATCAGCGGCGCCAAATGCGGCAAGGTGACAAATCGCAGCACTTGCCAACGCGTGGCGCCGTCGAGTTGCGCGGCCTCGACGCTGTCCTTGGACAGCGACTGCAAACCCGCGTACAGCACGATGAAAGCAAAGGGCAGCACATGCCAGACGCCGTACAGCACGATGAGCAGTTGCGCCGACCAGGCCTGTGCCATCCAGAAGACTTGCACGCCTACCTGCGCGAGCAAGTGCGGCACCAAACCGTCGTCGCGAAACAGCCATTTGATGGCCAAGGCGCCGACCACGGGCGTGATGATGAAAGGCAGCAGCGACGCAGCGATGAAGACGCCCTTCAAGCCTGTGGTGACACGGTTGATGCCCAGCGCCAAGAGCAAACCGCCGAGCAAAACAAGCGGCAGAGTCATGAAGGTGTAAGCCAGGGTGAAACCCAGTGCGGCGAGGAATTCGTTGTGCGATTCGGCGGGGCCCGGTGAACCCGCAATGCTCGACGTGCCCGGCGCACTCGGTGCGCCCCCGGCCTGCGGCGCGGGCAACCCAAGCACACTGCGGTACATCGACAGACCAACGTACTGACATGACTCGACCACATGGCCTGTGGCGTTGAGTCGCGCGCGCTGCGTGAGCACCGTTTGCGCGCCAAAAGGCCCCGTTTGTTGCACCGTGACAAGTTCCAGCTCAGGAACACAGGTGCGCAGCGACAGCCACAGCGTGACCGCCAAGGGCAGCGCCAGGAGCAACACCATCAGCACCACCGAAGGCGCCGTGAACTGGATGAAGTGACGTAACTTCATGTGTTAACAAAGC
>JAYVRO010000234.1:0-5844 GCA_043776165.1 Rubrivivax sp.
GCATGTTGCAAAAAGACGTTACGCGCTTCGCGCTTCAAGCGCGCGCCGCCGCAACTGGGGCAGGGTTTGGCGGCTTGGTAGCGTGCCAACTCGTCGCGCACCGCCATCGAATCTGTCTCACGAAAACGCCGCTCCAGCGTGGGCACGATGCCTTCAAAAGCATGGCGGCGCTTCACGCTGCGGCTCTTGCTCTTGCCGTCTTTGCCCACGCTCTCAGCTTGGTAAACAAACTCAATGGCCTCGTCGCCCGAACCGAACAAAAGCATGTTGCGCGCGCTTTGCGGCAGCTCTTCAAAAGGCAGCTCGATGTCGAAGCCCGCGTGTTTGGCCACCGCTTCCAGCATCGAAAAGGTGTAGGGGTTGCGCCGGTCCCAACCCTTGACCGCACCCGAGGCCAGGCTGATGGACGGGAAAGCAACCACACGGTCAGCGTCGATGGCGGTGACTTGGCCCAGGCCGTCGCAATCAGCGCAGGCGCCCACGGGCGAGTTGAAGGAAAAAAGCCGAGGCTCCAGTTCTGAGAGCGAATAGCTGCACACGGGACAACCGAACTTGCTGCTGAAGAGGTGCTCGGCGCCACTGTCCATGTCCAGCGCTACAGCGCGGCCATCGGCAATGCGCAAGGCGGCTTCAAAACTCTCGGCCAAGCGCTGTTGAAACTCGGGCCGCGTGCGCAGCCGGTCAATCACCACGTCGATGTTGTGCTTGTCGTTTTTCTTCAGCTTCGGCAGCGCCTCAGCTTCCACCACGGCGCCGGCTTCGTCGCCGCTGCCCACACGAAACCGCACGTAGCCGCGGGCCTGCATGTCGGCAAAAAGCTCGGTGAATTCGCCTTTGCGGTCACGCACCACGGGGGCCAACACCATCAGGCGCGTCTCATTGGGCATGGCGAGAACGGTGTCCACCATCTGGCTCACGCTTTGCGCCCGCAACGCCAAGCCGTGGTCGGGGCAGTAGGGTGTGCCGGCGCGGGCGTAGAGCAAGCGCAGGTAGTCGTGAATTTCGGTGATGGTGCCGACCGTCGAGCGCGGGTTGTGGCTGGTGGCTTTTTGCTCGATGCTGATGGCCGGGCTCAGGCCTTCAATCACATCGACATCGGGCTTGTCCATCAGCTGCAAAAACTGCCGCGCGTAGGCCGACAAGCTCTCAACGTAGCGGCGCTGTCCTTCGGCGTAGAGCGTGTCAAACGCCAGGCTCGACTTGCCAGAACCCGACAGCCCCGTGATCACCACCAACGCGTGCTTGGGAATGTCGAGGTCGATGTCTTTGAGGTTGTGTGTACGCGCCCCGCGCACGCGGATGGCGGGTGCTTCAAGACCCAAACGAGGTGGAACGGGGGCGGTAGCGCTGGGCAGCATGGGCAGGGGCGGGGCAAACGGATGACTATAGGGCGACAGGCCCCGTCAGTCGTCGTCGACCGCGCCCAGCGACAAGACACTCAGGATCTCGCGCCCGTAGGCTTCGAGCTTCTTGGCACCGACGCCGCTGATGCAGGCCAGCGCGTCCAGCGACTCGGGCTGCGCGCGTGCCATCTCGGCCAAGGTGGCGTCGTGGAAAACGACATAGGCGGGCAAGTTGTGTTCGCGCGCCACTTCGCCGCGCCAAGCCTTGAGCGCAGCGAAGCGCTGCAGCCCGGCGTCGTCGAGCTGAATTGGCGGCTGCTTGTCGCCGCGTGCTGTGCGAGGGCCGCGCGTGGCCTTGCCTCTTTTGGGCGCATCAACGGGCACGCGCAGCAGCAATTGCACTTCACCGCGCAGTACGTCACGTGCTGTGCTGGTCATCTCAAAGGTGTTGTATTCGCCTTCGGTGCGCAGGTGGCCCAGGGCAATGAGTTGACGCAAGACGGAGCGCCAGCGTGCCTCGCTCAGATCAGCGCCAATGCCAAAAGTGCTCAGCTGTTCGTGCCGATGCTGTGCCACTTTGTCGGTTTGTTTGCCGCGCAAAACGTCAAGCAAATGCCCGGCGCCAAAACGCTGACCGCCTTGTTGATGAAAGCGATAGATGCAGCTCAGGGCCTTGCGTGCCGCGTCGGTGGCGTCCCAGGTGTCAGGCGATTGCAGACAGTTGTCGCAGTTGCCGCAGGCCGTGCTCGCTTGGCCGAAGTAGTCCAGCAAGCGCACGCGCCGACAGTCGTGCGCCTCAGCCAGCGCCAGCAGCGCATCGAGCTTGCCGCGCTGCAGGCGTTTGAAGTCTTCACCTGCGTCGCTCTCGTCAATCATGCGGCGCTGGTTTACCACGTCGGCCAGGCCATAGGTCATCCAGGCGTTGGCGGTCTGGCCGTCACGCCCTCCGCGGCCGGTTTCTTGGTAGTAGGCCTCGATGTTTTTGGGCAGGTCCAGGTGCGCAACAAAGCGCACATCCGGTTTGTCGATGCCCATGCCAAAAGCGATGGTCGCCACCATCACGATGCTGTCTTCACGCAAGAAGCGGTCTTGGTGGCGCCGTCGAACGTTGGCGTCCAGGCCCGCGTGGTAGGGCAATGCCGTGATGCCTTCGTCGTTCAGCCAGGTGGCGGTTTCGTCAACGCGCTTGCGGCTTTGGCAATAGACGATGCCGGCATCGCCATCGTGTTCGTCGCGCAAGAAGCGCAGCAACTGTTTGCGCGGCTCGTCTTTTTCGACGATCGTGTAGCGCAAGTTGGGGCGGTCAAAACTGGCGACAAAAAGCCGCGCTGACTGCAACTGCAAGCGCTCGATGATGTCGGCGCGCGTGTGCGCATCTGCCGTGGCGGTGAGGGCCACACGCGGCACTGCGGGAAAGCGCTCGTGCAGCGCCGAGAGGCCCAAATATTCTTCGCGAAAGTCGTGGCCCCATTGGCTCACGCAGTGCGCTTCGTCGATGGCAAAAAGGCTCAGCAAGCCGCGTTCAGCGAGCGACTCCATCATGGCCATAAAGCGCGGCGTGAGGATGCGCTCTGGCGCCGCATAAAGCAGCGTCAAGCGCCCCGCCATCAATTCGCGTTCGACCTCGCGCGCTTCGTCTGCGTCAAGTGAAGAGTTAAGAAACGAGGCTGGCACCCCGAGCTCATCAAGCGCGCCGACCTGGTCGTGCATCAAGGCGATGAGCGGGCTCACGACCACGGTCACGCCGCGACCGGTGGCGTGGCGCACGATGGCGGGCACCTGGAAGCACAAGCTCTTGCCGCCGCCCGTGGGCATCAGCACCAAAGCGTCACCGCCGGCGCACACGTGGTCGATGATCTGGCGCTGCTCTCCCCGGTACTGGGCGTAGCCAAAAACGTCGTGCAGCACGTCTTTGGCGTATTGCTCGCTGGCCCTCGATTCCTGGGTCGATTCTTGGCCGGATTCAAGGAGCGCGGTAGACATGGCGGCGCCGATGGTAACGGGCCGCTTGAAGGCGCCTCGCGGTCCGTTGTCACCCTGAGGTGGGCCACCCAAAGCAGGCACCCTTTGGGACGATTTACAGTGCTAACCCCAGCGCCATAATCGCCGCCATTCCCCCCGTATTCCTTCCCTTCTAGCCAACATTTCCGCCACCAGGAGCAGCCATGGCATCGGTCAACAAAGTCATCATCATCGGCAATTTGGGCAAAGACCCCGAGGTTCGCTACCTGCCCAGCGGGTCGGCTATTTGCAACATCACCGTGGCCACCAGCCGCCAGTGGAAGGACAAGACCAGCGGTGAGCGTCAGGAAGAAACCGAGTGGCACCGCATCACCTTTTTTGACCGCATGGCCGAGATCGCTGGGGAGTACTTGAAAAAGGGCCGCCCGGTCTACGTTGAAGGGCGCTTGAAGACGCGCAAATACACCGACAAAGACGGCGTCGAAAAATACGCCACCGACATCGTGGCCACCGAGATGCAATTGCTGGGCGGGCGCGAGGGCGGCGGTGAGGCCGACATGAGCAGTGCTGGTGGCGGCGCGCAGCGCAGCGCGCCCGCGCCGCGCCCAACGCCCAGCAAACCCGCCGCCAAGTCCTCCACGGGTTTTGACAACATGGACGACGACATTCCGTTCTGAGCTCTTCCTCAGCACCCAGCCGCCGTTCTGAACTCATGTGAATCTGGGTACGCCGGTGAACTCATCAGCTGATGCCTTGGAGGCTGCGGCGCTGCGCCAAAAGCTCATCCGCAATGTGGCCGACGTGGCGCTGGAGCGACAACTGCGCGCGCCGCTGTACGACACCTGGTGCGGCGGCGTTTCGACCGGCACCGCCGCCACGAAATTGGGCGCCGGCTACGACGAGTTGGCGCCCGGCCAGCGCGGCTGCCCCTACCACTACCACCTGGCGCAAGAAGAGATGTTCGTTATCTTGCAGGGTGAAGGCACGCTGCGTGTGGCCGATCAAGTGTTGCCCGTGCGCGCCGGCGATGTCGTCTTCATCCCGCCCGGGCCCGAGTACCCGCACCAGTTCATCAACACCTCTGGCGCGGTGATGAAGTACCTGAGCATCAGCACGCAAGAGCGCCCCGAAATCTGTGTCTACCCTGATTCGGGCAAGACGGGCGCTTTTCATCATGGCGTGCGCGTGATGCAGCGTGATGGTGATCAGCTCGACTACTGGGACGGCGAGCCTTGAGTTTTTGATTTTGGGGACGCAACGCAAGGTTTGCGGCGCTCGACACTGCGCGAGCCCGTACCATCTCACCACCGCTTGATGGAGGTCCTGATGAACGCCTTTCGTTTCACCCCCGCGTTGACCCTGGCGCTGTGCGCTGCGTTCACCTCAGTCCCTACAGTGGCGCAGCCCAAAAAAGACATGGCCGTGTTGGCCATGACCCTGGAGCCCACCGGCATGGACCCCACGGCGGGCGCGGCCTCGGCCATCGCCGAGATCGTGCTCTACAACGTGTTTGAGACACTGACCAAAATCAACAGCGACAGCCGCACGACCCCGTTGCTGGCCGAGAGCTGGACCGTATCGCCAGACCTCAAAACCTACACTTTCAAGTTACGCACAGGGTTGAAGTTCCACAACGGTGAGCCCTTTAACGCGGCGCAAGTGAAATTTTCTTTCGAGCGCGCGGTGGCCAAAGACAGCGTGAACAAGGACAAGGCCGTTTTCACTAACATTGAGCGCATCGACACGCCTGACGCCAGTACCGTCGTGCTGAACTTGAAGAACGGCAACCCTGATTTGCTGTTTCAGTTGGGGCAGGCCACAGCCATCATCGTGGAACCCAAGAGCGTGGCAGGCAACAACACCAAGCCCACGGGCACGGGGCCTTATCAGCTGGAAGCTTGGAACCGCGGCTCGTCGGTTACCTTGGCGCGTTGGGACGGCTACCGCAACGCCAAAGACGTGAAGTTGCGCCGCGTGACGGTGCGTTTCATCAGCGACCCGGCGGCGCAAGTGACAGCGCTGCTGTCGGGCGATGTTGACGTGTTCCCGCGCGTGGCGGCGGCGCGCAGCCTGAAGCAGTTTCAGTCGGACAAAAAGTACCAAGTGCTGATTGGCGGCTCGCGTGCCAAGACCATTTTGGCCATCAACAACAAGCGCAAACCGCTGGACGACGTGCGCGTTCGTCGCGCCATCTCGGCTGCCATCGACCGCGCAGCCGTCATCGAAGGCGCCGCTGACGGTTTTGGCTCGCCCATTGGCAGTTTTTATGTTCCGGGCGCGCCGGGCTACATCGACACCACGGCCATCAATGCGTTTGACCAGGCAAAAGCGCGTGCGCTGTTGCACCAGGCCGGCATCACGCCGCCATTGGAGTTGACCATGAAGTTGCCACCGACACCCTACGCACGGCAAGGCGGCGAAGTGATTGCGGCGCAACTCGCCAAAGTTGGCATCGTCGCCAAGATCGAGAACGTGGAATGGGCGCAGTGGCTCTCGGGGGTGTATGGCCAAAAGGCCTATGACTTGACAGTCATTTCAC
>JAYVRO010000235.1:0-22236 GCA_043776165.1 Rubrivivax sp.
CCATGGACCACCACTTTGCCTTGGCCACGATCTTCGAGATCATGGATGTGGCTTCACGTGCCGACCTCAAATCTGACCTGCTCAAAGAGCTCGAACGCCATCGTGCACAGTTGCTCTCGTACCGCGGTCATCCAGGCATTCAAGAGGCCGTGCTCGACGAAGTCATCGCCCGTCTCGACGGCGCTTTTCAGGGCCTGAACCAACTCGCGGGCAAGGCAGGCCATGCCTTGTCCAGCAACGAATGGTTGATGAGCATTCGCAGTCGCATCAGTATTCCGGGCGGCACTTGCGAATTTGATCTGCCGGCTTACTTCGCGTGGCAACAGCACGACGCCGTACGGCGCCGCGCTGATTTGCTCGGCTGGATGGCGCATCTGCTGCCTTTGGCCGAAGCCATCCACGTTCTCATCGGTTTGCTGCGCGACAGCGGCAGCACACAGCGCATGGTGGCCGTGGGTGGACACTATCAACAAAGCCTTCAGCAAGGCCGCAGCTATCACTTGATGCGGGTGCGGTTTGACGCCACCGATGGCTTGGTGCCTGAGATCACCGGGCACAGACTGATGGTGTCGGTGCGCATGATGCGTGCCGACGCTGAAGGGCGGCTGCGCCCTGCGGCCGTGGACACAGCTTTCGATCTGACGCTTTGTTCTTGAGCGCCATCTGAACTGAATTTGAGGCGACGTCGTGTGAACCTGCCGACCCGTGTCGTACCTTGCCCGAGCTGCCGCGGTGAGGCCGAGTTCAGCCCGGCCAACGCCTACCGGCCCTTTTGCAGCCAACGCTGTCGTGCGGCTGATTTGGGTGCTTGGGCGAGTGAAACCTTTCGATTGTCAACACAGGCACCCAGCGATGACGACTTGTCGCAAGACCTGAAGCCGGAAGTCCATTGATGCGCACAGGCGGGCGAGGCGTGAATCTGCTCAGTGCGCAGCAAGCGGCTGCCCTCATTGACAGCGGCGACACCGTGGTGTGCGCCGGCTTTGTGGGCGCGGGCCACGCCGAAGCTGTGACGGCAGCCCTGGAGCGCCGTTTCCTACGCGACGCCTTGCCGCGCGACTTGACCCTTGTTTACGCAGCAGGTCAAGGCGACCGCATCAGCAGGGGCGTCAACCACTTTGGTCACGCCGGGCTAGTCAGACGGGTGATTGGCGGGCACTGGGTGTCTGCCCCGCGCCTGGGGCGCTTGGTGCTGGACGACGCGATCGAGGCCTACAACCTGCCGCAAGGTGTCATCACCCATCTGTACCGCGCCATTGCAGGCGGCAAGCTGGGCGTCGTCACCTCGATTGGACTGCATACTTTTGTTGATCCGCGCCACGGCGGTGGCAGGCTCACATCGCGCAGCCAAGGAGAGGTTGTTGAACTCATCAAGATCGCCGGGCGCGAGCAGCTCTTTTACCCGTCATTCAAAGTCAACGTCGCACTCATCCGCGCTACCACAGCTGACGAGCACGGAAATCTGGGCACGGAACATGAGGCCTTCCACCAAGACCTGTTGGCCATTGCGCAAGCGGCGCACAACAGCGGCGGCATCGTCATAGCGCAAGTCAAGCGAGTCGTGCCTGTGGGTGATATTCATCCCAACCTGGTGCGCGTACCAGGCATCTTGGTGGACCACGTGGTGGTTACCGAAGACCCGGCTGACCACTGGATGACTTTTGGCGAGGAGCACAACGAAGCCTATTTGCGCGCGGGGCCCGCACCTGACATGTCAAACGTTGGTGCTGCACTGTCAAGCTCGCCGCTGGACGTGCGCAGAATCATCCAGCGCCGCGCGTTGCTCGAGCTGTGCGCTCTGCGCTCACCCGTGGTCAACCTGGGCGTTGGCATGCCCGCAGGCATTGGTGCGGTTGCAAAGGCCGAAGGTCACAACGACTTCACGCTCACCGTGGAGTCAGGCCCCATTGGCGGCACACCCGCAGAACGCCTGAGCTTTGGCGCCAGCGCTTACCCTGAGGCCGTGATCGACCACGCCGCCATGTTCGATTTTTACGACGGCGGTGGCCTCGACATTGCGTTCCTGGGCATGGCTGAATTTGATCCGCTGGGCAACGTCAACGTCAGCCGTTTTGGCAAGGTCGTGGCTGGCGTGGGCGGTTTCATCAACATCACACAAAGCACGCCACGTGTGGTTTTCATGGGCAGTTTCACGGCGGGAGGTCTGGCCGTGGAAAGTGGTGACGGCCGCTTGGCCATCACCACCGAGGGCCGCATAACAAAACTGGTGCGCGCGCTTCAACACCTCAGCTTTAACGGTCCGTACATGGCGAGCCTGGGCCGCAGCGTGCGCTACATCACCGAGCGCGCGGTGTTCGAGCTTCGCGCGGGTACGTTGACGCTGACCGAGATCGCACCCGGCATGGACTTGCAGCGTGATGTGCTCGATGTGGTGGGTCTGCCATTGAAAGTGGCGAGTGACTTGACGTCGATCGACGCGCGGATTTATCACGACGCGCCAATGTTCAAACGCTAGCGCGCGTATGCAGCGGCAATCGCCCGCCGCTGCAGCGCGCCAAACCTGCGAGATCGTTGCGCGTGGTGACGTCAATGAAGCCCCGTTGACCGAGGCGCGTGCACACCGCGCTGGCTTGGTCATGTCCATGTTCCAACAGCAGCCATGCGCCGGAGACCAGCTGGGCGGGCGCGCCGTCAATGATCGTGTGCAGCGCAGCCAGGCCATCGCCCTCGGGCGTCAAGGCCCCGCGTGGTTCGTGGCGCAGCGCGGCCAAATGCACATCATCACCCGCAACATAGGGTGGATTGGACAACACCATCTCGAAGTGTTGGCCTTGCAGGGGTTGCCACCATCCGCCTTGTGTAAAGTGAATAGTTAATCCAAGCGCGGATGCGTTGTGCTGCGCGATAGTCAAGGCTTCAGCGCTGAAGTCGGTGGCGCTGACATTGGCGCCAGGGCATGCGTTTTTGATGGCCAAAGCGATGGCTCCGCTGCCCGTGCCAAGGTCCAGAACGCGCGGCGCAGGCCAGGCTGAAACATTCGCGGCCATCAACTGCAACGCCCAGTCCACCAAGCCTTCGGTCTCGGGCCGTGGCACCAACACCGCGCTGCTCACCATCAAGTCCAGGCCATGGAATTCGCGGCTGCCGAGCAAGTAAGCCAAGGGATGGTCGTCGGCGCGGCGTGCGAGATCGCTGCGATACAGGTCCAGCGCGGCCGCTGTCACCTCAAAGTCATCGTGCGCCAGCAACCAAACGCGCGCTCGTTGCAGGCGATGTGCCAGCAGCAACACAGCGTCGAGCCGAGCGACACCACACGCACGTGCCAAGGCCAGCGCGGCGTCAACACGCATCAATGTCCGCCCGATTCAAGTTGTTCCAACTGCTCGGCGGCACGTGCGGCAATGAGTGCTGCCACCACATCGCCCAAGTCACCATCCATCACTGCGGCGAGCTTGTACAGGGTGAGGTTGATGCGGTGATCAGTGACGCGACCTTGCGGAAAGTTGTAGGTGCGAATGCGGTCGCTGCGGTCGCCGCTTCCGATCAAACCTTTGCGCGTGGCGGCCTCTTTGGCAGCACGTTCACTGCGATCCTTTTCGCGCAACCGCGCGCTCAACACGGCCATGGCCTTGGCTTTGTTGCGGTGCTGGGAGCGATCGTCTTGACACTCAGCCACCAGGCCTGTGGGGAGGTGCGTGATGCGGATCGCGCTGTCGGTCTTGTTGACGTGCTGACCTCCCGCGCCGCTGGCGCGGAAGGTGTCGATGCGCAGGTCTGCGGGGTTGAGTTGGATCTCCTCGGCCTCGTCAGCCTCGGGCATCACGGCGACAGTACAAGCGCTTGTGTGAATGCGGCCTTGTGACTCGGTCGTGGGTACACGCTGGACGCGGTGGCCGCCGGACTCGAAGCGCAACTTTCCGTAGACGCGCTCGCCCTCCACACGCAGCACCAGCTCTTTGTAGCCACCCAGTTCCGCATCACTCGCGCTCATCACCTCGGTGCGCCAACCTTGGCTCTCGCAGTAGCGCAAGTACATGCGCACAAGGTCACCCGCAAAGAGCGCGGACTCGTCACCACCTGTGCCGGCGCGCACTTCAAGAAAAGCATGGCGCTGGTCGTCGGGGTCGCGTGGGATGAGTGCCGTTTGCAGCTCGCCCTGCAAACGTTGCATGTCGGCGCTGGCGGTGGCCGCTTCTTCGCGGGCCATGTCGGCCATGTCGGCGTCCAGCCCACCATCAGTCAACATTTCCTGCGCCGCCAACAAATCGGCCTCGCGCACCTGATAGCACCGAAAGCGCCCCACGATGTCGGCCACCTCAGACCGCTCGCGGGACAAGCTGCGGTAACGTTTGACATCACTCGAAACCTGCGGATCAGCAAGGTTGGCATCCAGCTCATTCAAGCGCAGGGCCAGTCGTTCAAATTGTTCGCGCAGCGTGATGTTCATGGCGGTGCACTCGGTCGGCAGCACACGCAGCGCCGCAGCCCAGTGTCAGAGGAGTGAGCTAACGGCCCGAGCCGTCGGGGTCGCGCAGGTTTTGGCGCAAAAAGAGGCGCGAGACCGTGCTCGACAGCTGCGCACGCTCCTTGGCATCACTGGCATGCAATTCAGCCAAGGTGCCATGCAGCATTTTGTGAGTGATACCGCGCGCCAAAGCGTCAAGTACCTCGTCAACGGACGCCCCACGCGCCAGCATTTTGCGGGCACGCGCGGTCTCGCCGTCGGCCCAATCTTGCGCCTGCTGGTTCAGCGCGCGAATGAGCGGCACCGCGGCGCGCTGGTCGAGCCACTGCGCAAAGTTCGTCACACCGACGTCGATGATGGCTTCCGCTTGGGCGACGGCGGCTTGGCGCTTTTCACCTGCGCTTTGCACTAAGGCGGAAAGGTCATCCACCGTGTAAAGGTAGACGTCGTTGAGTCGCGCGACCTCGGGTTCTATGTCGCGTGGCACAGCGAGGTCGACCATGAACATGGGCTTGCGGCGACGCTGCTTGAGCGCACGTTCCACGGCACCTAAACCAATCAGCGGCAAACTGCTGGCTGTGCAGGACACCACGGCGTCAAATTCATGCAAGCGTGTTGGTAAGTCTGACAAACGCAAGCTGCTGGCGCCAAAACGCGCGGCCAATTTTTCACCGCGCTCCAAGGTGCGGTTGGCCACGCTCATCGCTTTGGGGGTGCGTGCCGCGAAGTGCGTGGCCACCAGTTCGATCATTTCGCCAGCGCCGACAAAGAGCACACGGATGTCTTTGAGGTCTTCAAAAAGTTGCGCCGCCAAGCGCACCGCTGCGGCGGCCATGCTGATGGAATGCGCGCCAATCTCGGTGGCGCTGCGCACTTCTTTGGCGACAGAAAAAGAGCGCTGAAAAAGTTGGTGCAACGTGGTGCCCAGCATGCCTGCGTCGTCGGCCTGGCGCACAGCCTGCTTCATTTGGCCGAGTATTTGCGGCTCGCCAAGCACCATCGAATCGAGCCCCGCTGCGACCCGAAAAACATGGCGCGCGGCGTCGCGGTTTTCACGCACATAGCTGTGTTGCTGCAACTGCGTCCGTGGCACGCCACCTTGCTCGGCCAGCCAGTCCAGCGCGGTCGCCACCAAGTCGTGTGGTGTGGGTGTGGAAGCGGCCAAGTACAGCTCGGTGCGATTGCAGGTCGACACCAAGGCCGCTTCCGGCGCGGCGCGTTGCAGGCGTTCTCGCAGCGCGTGCAACGCCGGACTCAGTTGTTCGGCGCCAAAGGCAAGCCTCCCGCGCAAGTCGAGCGGGGCGGTGGTGTGGTTGAGCCCAAGGGCGAAGACGCTCACGTCGGCAATTGTAGGTTTTCAGTTTCTTCGAGCTGGGCCTTGGGGCAATGTCCTACGAACGACCCAACCCCGCTTTGATGCCTGTCAAACTGTGTGCATCGCTTGACACGAACGCCACGCGCCACCTCAACATGGACTTGACCGACATCCTCTGGCACATCGCCAATTTCATCGCACCGGCATTTTTGACGGGTGCTCTATCGGCGATCGCCACCAAGCTGTTGTGGCGCCGTGAACTCCAACACGTGCCACTGCGAATCCTCTTTGTTTTTGCGAGCTGCGGCGCGGTTGTGGCCTTGGTGGGCGGGCTGCTGATCTTCAAGCGCGACGGCACCATGGCGGCATATAGTGCCATGGTCGCGCTGTGCGCCCTCATGCTGTGGTGGCGTGGATTTGGGCCCGGACGAAGTTAACATTTGATGTGACATCATCGTCCGCGAGCTGCAGCTCGCCACGCAAAGAGTGCGGATAAGCCAGGCTGATGTGCACATTCAGCATCTGCCCCACCAGCCGCTGCGCCTGCGGGCCGCCGTCGAAATTGACGATTCGATTGCACTCAGTACGGCCCATCAGCTCAAACGCACTCTTGCGTGACGGCCCTTCGACCAGGATGCGCTGCACCGTGCCCACGAGCAACTCGCCCAGGCGGCGCGAGTTGGCCTCAATGGCGGCTTGCAGGGTCTGCAAACGCGCCAGCTTCACCTCGTGCGGTGTGGTGTCAGGCAGGGCGGCAGCGGGGGTGCCAGGGCGGGCGCTGTAAATGAAGCTGAACGATGAGTCAAATCCTACGCTGCTGATCAAAGCCATCATCTTGGCGAAATCCTCGTCGGTCTCGCCGGGGAAGCCCACGATGAAGTCACTCGACAAACTCAAGCCCGGGCGAATGGCACGCAGCTTGCGGATCGTGCTCTTGTATTCCATGGCGGTGTAGCCGCGCTTCATGGCCATCAAGATGCGGTCCGAGCCATGCTGCACGGGCAGGTGAAGATGGTTCACCAACTTGGGCAACTTGGCGTAAGCGTCAATCAGACGCTGGGTGAATTCATTGGGGTGGCTTGTGGTGTAGCGAATGCGCTCAATGCCGGGAATCTCTGACACGTATTCAAGCAACAAGGCGAAATCGGCGATCTCGCTGGTGCTCGCGGTGTCGCAGGCCATGCGGCCACGGTACGCGTTGACGTTTTGTCCAAGTAGCGTCACTTCTTTGACGCCTTGGTCAGCCAGACTGGCCACTTCGGTCAGCACATCGTCAAACGGGCGGCTCACCTCTTCTCCGCGTGTGTAGGGCACCACGCAGTAAGAGCAGTACTTGGAGCAGCCCTCCATGATCGATACAAAAGCGCTGGCACCCTGCACGCGCGCGGGGGGCAGGTGGTCGAACTTCTCAATCTCAGGAAAGCTGATGTCGACCTGCGGGCGATTTTCTCGGCGCCGTGCGTCGATCATTTGCGGCAAGCGATGCAAGGTTTGCGGGCCGAAGACGATGTCAACATACGGCGCGCGGCCGATGATGGCCGCGCCTTCCTGGCTGGCCACACAACCGCCCACGCCGATGAGCACACCCTTCTTGGCGAGGTGCTTCACGCGGCCCAGATCACTGAAGACCTTCTCCTGTGCCTTTTCGCGCACCGAGCAGGTATTGAAGAGGATCAAGTCCGCTTGTTCGACGTCGGTGGTGGCCTCGTAGCCCTGGGCCGCATGCAGTACATCGGCCATCTTGTCGGAGTCGTACTCGTTCATCTGGCAACCAAAAGTGCGGATGAAAACCTTCTTGCTCATGGGCGGCTCCAGCTTTGACCAATCGGATCAAAAATCCACGCGCGGACTTCTGCAAGATTGCGCGGCCAAGGCTGCATAGCGGCTTCAGCAGGTGTGAGGATCCAAACGTCAAGCAGCTGCCCGGTGGTGTCGAGCGTGTAATGCACCAGCACACGACGCTGCGTCAAGACGCCTGACATGATGAGAAAGTTGTTCTCGTCGCGGATGCGGGCACCGGCGGCCAAACGTGCCTCGCCGCCGTTGAGCAAGAGCTGCGGCGGCTGGGTGATCTGCATAGCACCGCGCAGTGCGTTGGCTGGAAAGTTGCGCTGCACCTGGGCTGATGCTGGGGCGAGTGTCAAACTGAGCGTTAAGGCCCAGGCGAGGGCAAGAAATACGACACAGCGTTGCATGGTGTTGATCCAGTGGCTGTGAAAGAAAAAAGCCCGAGACAAGGTGCTCGGGCCCGGATTTGGTGGCGCTTCAGGGATTTGAACCCCGGACCTGCGGATTATGATTCCGTCGCTCTAACCAGCTGAGCTAAAGCGCCTGAGCCAGAAATTATAGCGGGGCCAATTTGCCCCTTCTTGCGCCGACTGGGCGCTCCACAGACGCAAGGGTTCATGTTCAGTTTCTTCAAGAAAAAACCAGCCACGTCGACCCATGGTGAGACCGTGGGCGCGACAGTCTCAAGGCCAATCGCAGTGACGCATGTTGTTGCCGATGATGAAGTGGTGCTTGCATCTGAATCTGCGCCCGGACCCGCACCCGCATCCGCATTTGTCGAAGCCAAATTCTCCTGGTTGGGTCGTCTTAAAAGTAGCCTTTCGCGCACCGGTAGCAGCATTGCGCAAGTGTTCGTGGGCGCGCGCATTGACGACGCGCTGTATGAGGAACTGGAAGCTGCGCTTTTGATGGCCGACACCGGCGTAGCCGCCACGCAGTACTTGCTGGACGACCTCAAGCGCCGCGTGAAGGAAGCGAAAGTCACTGACGCGGCCAGCGTCAAAACACTGTTGGTTGACGCATTGACCCAGATGTTGCTGCCACTGGAAAAGGCGCTCACGGTCGGCGAGCACAAGCCCACAGTGATGATGGTTGCCGGCGTGAACGGCGCAGGCAAAACCACCAGTGTTGGAAAGCTCACACGGTTCTTGGCACAGGCCGAGCAGACAGTGTTGCTGGCCGCCGCCGACACTTTTCGCGCAGCAGCGCGCGAACAGTTGGCAGTATGGGCCGACCGCACCCGGGTGGAGGTCATCAGCCAGCAAGGTGGTGACCCCGCAGCGGTAAGCTTTGACGCGGTGAGCGCTGGCCGTGCACGCGGCTGCGACGTGGTGATTGCCGACACCGCAGGCCGCTTGCCGACGCAGGCGCACTTGATGGAGGAGCTGAAGAAGATTCGTCGCGTCATCGACAAGGCGATGCCCGGCGCGCCGCATGAGGTGCTGCTGGTGATTGACGGCAACACTGGGCAAAACGCCCTCGCGCAAGTAAAGGCTTTTGACGCTGCGCTGAGGCTCACGGGTTTGATTGTCACCAAACTGGATGGCACGGCCAAAGGCGGTGTGTTGGCCGCGCACGCGCGCTGGTGCTCCCAAGAAGCCCGCAGCATCCCCGTTTATTTCATTGGCATTGGCGAGCGCCTAGAAGACTTGCAGCCCTTCAAAGCCAGAGACTTTGCGCAGGCATTGCTGGCGTGACAGGGTGTGCAGCCGGTGAATCGAAGGGCGCACCTTTGAGCGCGCCATGCACGGCGTTCAGTGCCGCGACGCCCGGGCTGGCAAATGCTCTATTTCGTCAAAAAATCCTGAAGGCACAGGCTCATTGGCAGCGTCGAAGTCGGCAGTGTCACCCTTGGCCAAGAGCTCTTCCATTTCTGCCACGGGGATGAGTGGCATGGGCCTCGAGGCCGTGGGCTTGAGGCCCGCAGCCCGCGTTAGTTCACCGCCCATCAAAGAGCGCACTTGTGACAGCGTAGGCAATTCGTCTTCGCGCCAGGTGTAGACCTTGATGCCAGCGGCCTTGAGCACACGCGCCATGCGATCGTGGCGGCGCCGCCCACGATCGGTTTCACTCGCTGATCGAACGTCAATCGCGGCCAGCACGCGTGACCCGCTGTCGCACAAGAGCAAGTCGGCACTGAGGGACCCAACACGCTGCAACCACTCGGCGTAGGAGTGACGACTCGGCACACGTACAAAACGCGACAGCGGCACCTGTGCCAACACCATGAAACCAGGCAGTGCTTTGCGTAGCAAGTCGTAGGACTGACGCTCAGCGATGGTCAGCACACGTACCGACTGCGGCGACCAATCGGTCACGGTGTCGAGGGCTTCTTGGCGCGCTGCGCGCCGCGATGTGCCCTGTTGGCGCTTGCGCCGAACGACGAGCACAAACAATGCCAACAACAGCAAGGCAATGCCCAGCAATGCCGAGGTGGGGATGTCCATGATTCCTCTTGGCGCAGCAAAAGTTTGGCGCAGGGTGAGAAGCTAGGTCCTTGCGCGCTGCCGGTCAAGCGGTAAATTCACACGAGGCGTATCAGCAGGTTTCTTGTGGACCGGCGCCAAAGAGGCACTTCAGCGTGGCATTCCGGGCATCCCGCCCATGCGCTTCATCATCTTCATGAGGCCGCCGCCTTTCATCTTTTTCATCATGCCCTGCATTTGCTCAAACTGGTTGAGCATGCGGTTGACCTCTTGCACGGCCACGCCAGCGCCTGCTGCGATGCGCCGCTTGCGCGAGGCTTTGATGAGCTCGGGCTTGCGCTTTTCCAGGGGCGTCATGGCGCAAATGATGCCTTCCATGCGCTTGACCTCACGCTCGGCGCGGCCCATGTCTGCGCCTGCGGCCTTGGCGCTGATGGCGCTGGGCATCTTGTCCATCAAACCCGCCAGGCCACCCATCTTTTTCATCTGCGAAATCTGCATCAAGAAATCGTCGAGGTCGAAGCCACCGCTCTTGACCTTCTCGGCCAGTTTTTGCGCCGCGCCGACATCAACACCCTGTTGCACTTGTTCAACCAAGGCCAGGATATCGCCCATGCCCAGCACACGCCCAGCGTGCCGTTCGGCATCAAAAACTTCCAGCCCATCGATTTTTTCGGAGACGCCGGCGAACTTGATCGGCGCACCGGTGACCTGTCGCACCGAGAGCGCCGCGCCGCCACGTGAATCGCCGTCGAGCTTGGTCAGCACCACGCCCGTCAATGGCAGTGCGTCTTTGAACGCCTTGGCCGTATTGACAGCGTCTTGGCCTTGCATCGCGTCAACGACGAAAAGCGTTTCGATGGGGTTGAGGGCGGTGTGCAACTCGGCAATCTCGGCCATCATGGCCGCGTCGATGGCCAAGCGCCCCGCGGTGTCCACCAAGAGCACATCAAAGTAGTGCCGCTTGGCGTGGTCCAGCGCCGCCAGAGCGATTTCTCGCGGCTTTTGCGTGGGGTCCGATGGGAACCACTCGGCACCCGCCTGTGCCGTGACCGTTTTCAATTGTTCGATGGCCGCAGGCCGATAGACGTCGGCCGACACCGTGAGCACTTTCTTCTTGCGCTTGGTGATGAGGTGGCGCGCCAGTTTGGCCGTGGTCGTTGTCTTACCGGCACCTTGTAAACCAGCCATCAAGATGACGGCAGGCGGTTGCGTGATCAGATTGATGTCGCTGATGCCCGCGCCCATGGTGGCGGCCAGCTCTTTGTGCACGATGCCCACCAGAGCTTGCCCCGGGTTGAGTGAACCTATGACCTCCTGTCCGAGCGCCTTGTCTTTGACGCGGGCGATGAACTCTCTCACCACGACCAAGGCCACATCGGCTTCGAGCAAGGCCATGCGCACTTCGCGCAACATGTCTTGCACATTGCTCTCGGTGATGCGCGCTTGACCGCGCATGGTCTTGACCAGTCTGGACAGACGGTCAGTCAGATTCGAAGCCATGGGGGTTGGCGAACTGGCTTGTTGGCGCGTTTGCGCTGGGATCGCCGGGTTCGCGAAAGTACACTGTGGCGATGATTTTAGGGTCCGAGGTTCAAGGCTTGAGTGGCAGCCTGCCACCTGCGCTGGTCGTGATCGCGGCCGTGGCCTACCTGTGCGCTGCTTGGCCTGTGAGAAACGGCGTGCGATGGCCCGCCCTGGCCCTGGCCCTGGGTTGGTCAGCGCACTTGCTCTTGTTAATTTTTGACCTGAGTGGATGGGGGCAAGACCAACCCGGCACACGACTGGGGTTTGCGCCGGTGTTGTCCATCACCGTTTGGTTGGTGGTAGCGGTGCACACCGTGGAGTCGCGGTTTGTGCCACTGCCCAGCGTGCGCATGGGCTTGGCTTCGGCGGGGTGTTTGGCCGTTGTCTTGGCGGCGGCCTATCCCGGCGAAGCCCGTCGTTTTGCGTCTGGGCTGGGGCCCTTCCATTTTGTATTGGGTGTGACTTCCTATGGGCTCATGGGCGCCGCTGTGCTGCATGGTTTGTTGTTGGACGCGGCCGAGCGTCGGCTCAAACAAAACAAGGGTGTGGGCGCGATGATGGGGCTGCCCTTGATGCAGCTGGAGCGTCTGACTTACCGCTTTGTTGAGGCGGGTTTTGCAGTGCTCACGCTGACCTTGGTATTGGGCGCCGTGGCCCCTGGGGGCTGGCGCTTCAATCACAAATCGCTCCTGTCGGTTTTAGCCTGGGTGGTCTTTGCAGCGCTGTTGGCCGGCCACCGTTGGCGCGGTTGGCGTGGGCGCAGGGCGACGCGTTGGTTGTATGTCGGCGCCGCCCTGCTCTTGCTGGCGTATGTGGGTTCCCGTTTTGTCTTGGAAGTCTTGCTGGGACGCAGTGCGGTCTAACACACCACATTGGTCATTTGCGTGTGCCATTCACGCTGGCGCATCACCTTGGATCTTTGTGTCGGCGAACCTCATGGCTCAGTTTCATTAACTCATCACATCAGACTATTCATAGTGACCAAAATTTTTCTTTTGTTATTGGTTGTCGTGGTGGCTGCGTTCTTCTTCCTTGGGCGCCGGCGCAATGCGCCACCACCCGTGCAAAAACGCTCGAGCGGAACCACCCCCCGAACGGCGGCCATGCTGATTTGCGCCCGATGCGGCGTGCACTTGCCGAAAGACGAAGCCCAGCTAGACCCCGCCGGCCGCTCGTTTTGCAGCGCAGAGCACCGCGCCTTGGGCCCGACCTGATCGCGCGTTGACCATGCACAGCGCAGCACGAGACCGCCGACACGGCGATCGACGGCGACAAGATCGGCGCCAGGAAGGCGCAGATGCTGCAGGTGGGCGCCAGGGCAGCATCGCAGATCGGCATGCAGATTTCGCAGGCGCAGGCGCAGACGCAGACGCAGACGAGTCCTTGTTTGACCCCGTTTGGCACGACAACAGTCGGGCCGCCGGCAGCCGTTTTGTTGCTGAAAGCAAGCGAGGTGCCGTTGACGTTCGCGATGGCGCCATGGCTCGCATTTACCGCACCTATGCGGCTGCTCGGGCCACGGTCGGCGTGGGCTTGGTCGCGTCGCAAGTGGTCCTTGGCATGACCGGCACACGCGGGCCGGCGGTGCTGACTTTGATTTGCTTGGCCTACGCACTGCAAGCCCTCGTGCTGTGGTTGCTGCCGCGTTACGACCCCCTGGCGCAGCCGCATCAGCACGCGGGCACACGTCGTCGTCAATGGATGGCAACCATTGGCGTTGACCTCTTGGCCTTTGCTGCCTTGCACTTTCTCGAATCGAGTTCGAGTTTCAATTTCGCGGCACTGCTGGTCTTGCCTGTGCTGATGGCCGGCGTCACGACAAAACGCGTGATGGCGCTGGGCACGGCTGCGGCGGTGACGCTGACGCTACTGTTAGCGGCCTGGCACAGCGCCGGCATTGTTCAAGACGTGGCTGGCCCTTTGCTGCAAGCGGCCTTGGCGGGATTGGGCCTTTTTGTGATTGCCATGTTGTCAGGCGAACTCGCAGGCCGATTGGTGCGCGAGGAACTGGCGGCGCGTGGCAGCTTGGAGTTGGCGCGCCAACAGGTGCTTCTCAATCGCCTGGTCATTGAAGAAATGGCTGATGGCGTGTTGGTAGTGGACTCGCGCCAACGTGTGCGTGCCGCCAATCCGGCTGCGCGTGCTTTGCTCGTTGCCCAGGGCCTCAATGCGCCCGCCCCCTTCATGTTGACGGCCAACCCGACCTGGGGTGCGTTGGTGGAGGCCGTGGCTGACGCCATGCAAGACGCGTTGAACGATGCGCGCTGGCCCGACGAAGGACGCGACCTCACGCTGACTTTTGAAGGCGGCTTCACACGCACTTTGCGCACGCGCGTGCGCTGCACACGTAATGCGGGGCTGGCCGAAGGCGCGGAGTCCAGCGATCAGCTGGCTGTACTGTTGCTGGAGGATTTGCGCACCGCGCAAGCCCGAGTGAGACAAGAAAAGCTCGCGGCCATGGGGCGCGTGTCAGCCGGCGTAGCGCATGAAATTCGCAACCCCTTGGCGGCCATTTCACAAGCCAATGCCTTGTTGCTTGAAGACGACTTACCGCCAGCGCAGCAGCGCCTTGCGCGCATGGTGGCTGAAAACGTGGAGCGGCTCAAACGCTTGGTCGATGACGTGATGGAAGTGGCCCCGGGTGCCGAGCCTATTCGCCGTGTGGTTGACGTGCGCGCCGAGTTGGGCGCTGCAGCTGCTGAATGGGCCGCCACCGTGCAACTGAGCTTGGGCGGCGACAGTGTCCTGCGGGTGGACCTGCCCAATGTCCCCTTGGGCGCTGTTTTCGACCCCGAGCACTTGCGCCGCGTGCTGGTGAATCTTTTGGACAATGCCATGCGCCACGCCAGCGGCACGGCCGGCGCCGTGTTTTTGCATCTGCACATCAAGGACGGGCAAAGCGTGCAGTTCTCAGTGCTCAGTGACAGCGCGCTCATAACGCCAGAGGTCGAACGTTACCTTTTTGAGCCTTTCTTCTCGACACGCAGTCGGGGCTCCGGCCTGGGCCTCTACATCTGCCGCGAGTTGTGCGAACGTTATGGCGCCAGCATCGAGTACCGGTCAAGGCCCGCCGCCGAGCGCCTGCGCAACGAGTTTGTTGTCACCCTCCAGCGCGGCGTTTTGCCGGCCGGCGAAACTTTGCTCAATCTTCAACCATGACCACTGTCTCCAAATATCGCTTGCTGGTCGTAGACGACGAACCCGACTTGCGAACGCTGTATGAACTCAGCCTTGTTCGTGAAGGCTACGACGTGGAGTCTGCGGGCAGCGTGCAAGAAGCCTGGGCCATGCTCGTTGCAGCGCCTTATCACTTGCTCATTACCGACATGCGTTTGCCTGATGGCACTGGGCTGGACTTGCTGCGCCGCCTGGAAGATGAAGCGCGCACTGAAAAAGGCATCGTCATCACGGCCTATGGTTCAGCTGAAAACGCCGTGGAAGCGCTCAAGGCCGGCGCCTACGACTACCTCACCAAGCCCGTCGACTTGAAGCAATTTCGCGCTGTCGTGGCGTCGGCGCTCGGGCGTCGACCTGCCATTGACGCGGCGGCCCTGCCCAAATCGGAGGCAGTGTCCGGCCCCACCGTACCCATCACTTCGCCGGAACGGCGCGGCGCGGCCTCGCGCCGCGCGATGGACAGGCTCGTGGGTGCCTCCGCGGCCATGCAGCATGTCCGTGCGCTGATCGCCAAAGTGGCGCGCAGCATGGCCCCGGTTTTGGTGCAGGGTGAGTCCGGAACGGGTAAAGAGCTGGTGGCGCGCGCCATTCACGACGTATCACCTCGCGGTGAACTGCCCTTCATTGCCGTGAACTGCGGCGCGATTCCCGAGGCCCTTCTGGAGGCCGAATTCTTCGGTTACCGAAAAGGGGCGTTCACTGGCGCGCAAGAGGATCGCTCCGGGTTCTTTCAAGCCGCGCAGGGCGGCACCTTGTTTTTGGACGAGATCGGTGACTTGCCATTGGCCATGCAAAGCAAATTGTTGCGCGTGATCCAAGAGCGCGCAGTGCGCCCCGTGGGTGCAACGACGGAAACCGCGACCAATGTGCGCGTGCTCAGCGCCACACATAAAGACCTGGGCAGTGAAGTGCATGCCGGGCGGTTCAGGCAAGACCTTTACTACCGGCTCAACGTCATACAAATTGCCGTGCCGCCACTGCGGGAACGCTTGAGTGATCTGCCGCTGATTTGCCAAGCCTTGTTGGAGCGCATTGCACAAGATGCCGGTGTCGCGCCCGTGCCCAGTTTGGCCGCAGAGGCCCTACAAGACATGTTGCGCTACGCCTTTCCGGGCAACGTGCGCGAGCTTGAGAACTTGCTGCACCGCGCCGTGGCCTTGTCGTCTGGTGCAGTCATTGAACGTGATGACTTGGGGCTGGCTGGCGCGTCGGACACCGACAGCGTGCTGGCCGAGCTCGGCGGTGGCGTCCATGTCTTGCATGCGTCCCCACATGAGTCAAATTTGGTGCCCGCATCCATCACCGAAGGGCTTTCAGTCAACGGGGCGCTTGTCGGGTTGCCCAACGACTTGGCGACACACCTCGACACAGTGGAGCGCGGCATTCTTGAGCAAGCGCTTGAGCGCTATCGCTACAACCGCACAGCGGCGGGAGCGAGCTTGGGTTTGTCCTTGCGCCAAATGCGCTATCGCATGGCACGGCTCGGTGTGATGGTGGATGACGGCGAACGTGAGCCTCGCGCTTGATGCGCTTTTTGTTGAAGTGAGCGCTGCGCCGGCACGCGGCCAACGTTTCTGACTGCCTGCAGCGCTGTCAAGCAGGGCAAGAAGAAAAACCACCGCCATAGCCGGCGCGGTATTTGTATCGATTCGGACCTGTCAGCCAGACCAGGTGCGGGTCGAGTCTGCGCACCTCAATGCTGGCGCGGCCCTGTGGCGAGGCCAGGCAAGTCGGCGGCAGCTGCCTCTGACAGTGGTGGTCCAAACGAGTCCCCTAGCGGGCTCTATTGCAATCAGGGAAGGTCCTCATGGCACACTACCTGTAGTGCCTTGTGAGGGGTGTAGCCCCCAGATATAGTGGTTGTTCGTGATAATCTTGTGAACGCGTTGCGGTCGCGCCAAACCTCTATGTCTCGGGTCCAATTTGCCGGTCTGCCCATCGCAATGGATGGTCAATTGCCACTGCATCGACAGCTTGGCTCGATTGCAAAACACGGCAAAACACGGCAAGGCGCAGCGTTGTACTGGTTCACATGCGGGTCACGCCAAGCGCCCTTTCGAACGAATTCGGAGCATAGGAAAACGCATTGGCTCGCCGTCTTGTCACACCGTACTGAATCGAGCGCACATTGAACACTCACTGAGCGCGCTGCTCGCAATTCATCAAACCAACAATCAAACCGCTACAGCCGAGGGAATTCCATGCAAACTGTCTTGTCGACGCCCACCGAAACCCCTGTCGCGCGCACGCTTGGCGGCGGTATGGCGAGCGCCCATGCATCGGCCTTTGCGGGCTATCAAATCATTCGACGCAATGGCGCAGTGGTTAGTTTTGAGCCCAACAAAATTGCCGTCGCGTTGATGAAGGCTTTTTTGGCTGTGCACGGCACACAAGGCGCGGCCTCGGCCAGTGTTCGCGAGACCGTTGAGCAGCTCACCGAGTCCGTGGTGCGCGCACTCTTGCGCTCCCGCCCGGGTGGCGGCACCTTCCACATTGAAGACGTGCAAGACCACGTGGAGCTGGGTCTCATGCGCGGAGGTCACCATGAAGTGGCGCGCGCCTATGTGTTGTACCGCGAGCGCCGTTCGCAAGAGCGTGCCAAACAAGCGGCACCCGCACCCGCCAGGGCAGCCGAGCTTTTCATCATCGACCGTGGTCAGCGTGTGCCGCTTGACTTTGAAGCACTGCACGAGCTCATTGAGTCGGCTTGCGCTGGCTTGGGCGCTGACGTCAATGCCGCCCCCATCCTGGCTGAGACACGGCGCAATCTGTACGACAGTGTGCCCATTGAAGAGGTCTACAAAGCCGCCATCCTGGCTGCGCGCACGCTGATTGAAAAGGACCCCGCTTACACGCGCGCAACGGCGCGTTTGTTGCTGCATTCCATCCGCCGCGAGATCCTCGGCGCGGAGGTGAACCAAGTACAAATGGCGCAGCGTTACGGTGAATATTTCGGCCAGTACATCAAGAAGGGTGTGCAAGCAGAATTGCTCGACGAGCGTTTGCAGCAATTTGACTTGGTGCGCCTGGGCGCGGCACTTGACGCCAGTCGCGATCTGCAATTTGACTACCTCGGTTTGCAAACCCTTTACGACCGGTACTTCTTGCATATCGATGAGGCGCGCATCGAAATGCCGCAGGCGTTTTTCATGCGTGTGTCGATGGGCCTGGCGCTCAACGAGATCGACCGCGAAGCGCGTGCCATCGAGTTTTACAACGTGCTCTCCAACTTCGACTTCATGTCGAGCACGCCCACCTTGTTCAACTCGGGCACGCGACGCCCGCAGCTCTCAAGCTGCTACCTCACAACGGTGGCCGATGACCTGGAGGGCATTTACGAGGCGCTTAAAGAAAACGCTTTGCTTTCTAAATTTGCCGGCGGCCTGGGCAACGACTGGACGCGTGTGCGCGCACTGGGCTCGTACATCAAAGGCACCAATGGCAAGAGCCAGGGCGTGGTGCCTTTCCTTAAAGTGGTGAACGACACCGCCGTGGCCGTCAATCAAGGGGGCAAGCGCAAGGGCGCGGTGTGCGCGTACTTGGAATCTTGGCACCTGGACATGGAAGAGTTTCTGGAGCTGCGTAAGAACACGGGTGACGATCGTCGGCGCACGCACGACATGAATACCGCCAATTGGATCCCTGACCTTTTCATGCGCCGCGTGATGGAAGGCGGCGAATGGACGCTGTTTTCGCCTTCTACCTGCCCCGATTTGCACGACAAATTTGGCCGCGCTTTTGAAGAGGCGTACACGGCCTATGAAGCCAAGGTCGACCGCGGCGAGATCAAGCTTTTCAAGCGCATGGCCGCCCGCGACATGTGGCGCAAGATGCTCTCGATGCTGTTTGAAACAGGCCATCCTTGGATCACTTTCAAAGATGCCTGCAACCTGCGCTCACCGCAACAGCACGCAGGGGTTGTTCACTCCTCCAACCTGTGCACCGAAATCACGCTCAACACCCATGACGGTGAAATCGCGGTGTGCAATTTGGGCTCGGTGAATTTGTCGCAGCATTTGATCGATGGCCCTGACGGCAAACAAATTGACCACGCCAAATTGCGCGGCACGGTGACCACGGCGATGCGCATGCTCGACAACGTGATCGACATCAATTACTACGCCGTCAAGAAGGCCCGTGACTCCAACCTGCGGCATCGCCCGGTGGGCCTTGGGATCATGGGGTTTCAAGACTGCCTGTATCAGTTGCGCGTGCCTTACGCGAGCCAGGCTGCTGTCGAATTTGCTGATCGTTCAATGGAAGCGGTGTGCTACCAGGCCTATTGGGCGTCGACCGAATTGGCAGCCGAGCGGGGCCGTTACTCAAGCTATCGCGGCTCCTTGTGGGACCGCGGCGTTTTGCCGCAAGACACGCTAGACATCTTGGCAGAGCAGCGCGGTGGTTACGTCGATGTTGATCGGTCGGTGACGCTCGATTGGGACGCGCTGCGCGCGCGCATCCGTGAGCATGGCATGCGCAACTCGAATTGCGTGGCCATCGCGCCCACGGCCACGATCTCCAACATCATCGGCGTTGACGCTTCCATCGAGCCGGCCTTTGGCAACCTCTCGGTGAAATCTAACCTTTCAGGTGAGTTCACCATTGTCAATGAGTACTTGGTGCGCGATTTGAAGCGCCTGGGCTTGTGGGACGACGTGATGGTGATGGATCTCAAGCACTTTGATGGCTCCTTGCTGTCCATCGACCGCATCCCCGAAGAACTCAAACGCCTGTACGCGACGGCGTTTGAAGTAGAAACCACGTGGCTCATCGAGGCCGGATCACGGCGGCAGAAGTGGATCGATCAGGCACAGTCCCTCAACATCTACATGGCGGGTGCCTCGGGCAAAAAATTGGACGAAACCTACAAGCTCGCGTGGCAGCGCGGCTTGAAGACGACCTACTACCTGCGCACCACGAGCGCAACGTACGCAGAGAAGTCCACGGTGTCGAATGGCTCGATGAATGCGGTGTCGAACAAACAAGGCACGGCGATGGTCGCGGCACCAGGCGAGGCGGCGACCCTGGCGGTCAGTGAGCCCGGCAGCGATATCAAGTTCTGCTCCATCGATGACCCCGACTGCGAAGCCTGTCAGTGAGTTGCGACGTGCAGCCACCGTCAAGCCAATGCAACGCGAATTCAACGCCAATGCAAAGCAAAAGCATGGCAAGAACCAAGCCAAGGTCAGGCACTAACGATTGACATGACTCACAACAAAATGCATTCCCATGTGGCATCGATGCGATACCGCAACAATGCATGCGTCTTGATGTCAACTAGTGCTTGGTGTTCTCGCGCAACGCTCAGATAATTCCGCATCACAGGACGTGCTCACATGCTGGTTTGGGAAGACGAAGTTCAGAAGACTCCATTGAATGCCGCAGCACTTGCAGCGGCTTCGCTGCCGCTGCAAAAAGTGGCGCCGCTTCTAGCCACTTCTGTGTCTGCATCACTGTCTAATTTGTCGGCTTCTTTGCCCACCACTTTGCGGACTTCGTATTTGGCGGCGATTGCACCTTCGAAGTTGGCAGAGCCGCCGGTCATGGCTGTTGATGCGTCGGTCCCGCTCAGGTCCGTGTCGGCTCAAACTGCAGTTGGCAAAACTGCATCAGTGAAGCCCATGCGCCGCGTGAACGCGGCAGACAAGCGCATCATCAACGGCCAGACCGATGTCAATCAGTTGGTGCCGTTCAAATACAAGTGGGCTTGGGAAAAGTACCTCGCTACTTGTGCGAACCACTGGATGCCGCAAGAGGTGAACATGTCGCGTGATATCGCGACCTGGAAAGACCCGAACGGTCTGACCGACGACGAGCGGCGCATCATCAAGCGCAACCTTGGGTTTTTTGTCACCGCTGATTCATTGGCGGCCAACAACATCGTGCTCGGTACCTATCGTCACATCACAGCGCCCGAATGCCGCCAGTTTTTGTTGCGTCAGGCTTTCGAAGAAGCTATTCACACCCATGCGTACCAATACATTGTTGAGTCGCTAGGGCTCGACGAAGGTGAGATCTTCAACGCCTACCACGAGGTGCAATGCATCCGTGACAAAGACGAGTTTCTGATCCCGTTCATCGACGCGATCATGGACCCGCACTTTCACACTGGCACGCCCGAGACTGATCAGACCTTGCTCAAGAGCCTGATCGTTTTTGCTTGCCTGATGGAGGGCTTGTTCTTCTACGTTGGCTTCACGCAAATCTTGGCGCTGGGTCGACAAAACAAGATGACGGGTGCGGCTGAGCAATACCAATACATCTTGCGTGACGAGTCGATGCATTGCAACTTTGGCATCGATCTCATCAACCAGATCAAACTTGAAAATCCGCACCTCTGGACAGCGGCTTTCAAAGCTGAAATCAAGACCTTGTTTGAGCGCGCTGTTGAGCTTGAATACCGTTATGCCGAAGACACCATGCCACGCGGTGTGTTAGGTATGAACGCGTCAATGTTCAAAGGTTATTTACGCTACATCGCCAACCGACGTGCCATGCAAATTGGCCTGGAAGCCTTGTTCCCAAACGAAGAAAACCCATTCCCCTGGATGAGCGAAATGATCGATCTGAAGAAGGAACGCAACTTCTTCGAAACCCGTGTCATTGACTACCAAACCGGTGGTGCTCTGAGCTGGGATTGAAGGTACGGACCGACAGTGAAAAAACAAGCGCCAATTCAAAACGAGAACAGTGCATCAAGCACTGCGTGTGTGTTGGATCAAGCATTCCAACTCAGGACATGTTGCCGTCAGATGCAACGGCCTGGGTTGTTCCCGCATTCATTGCACCGGGGCCACAGCTGAGGGGCGAAGGCCTTGAAGCATACCAACGGGCATTGAATCGCCGTACTGAATCGAACAGTGCGGTGTATTTCGTAACTTGATCAAGGAGATCGTTATGGCAACTGCAAAGAAAGCTGCGGCAAAAAAAGCCCCGGCAAAGAAGGCCGCACCGGCCAAGAAAGTAGCCGCTAAGAAGGCTGCTCCCGCCAAGAAGGCCGCACCGGCCAAGAAGGCAGCACCGAAGGCTGCAGCGAAAAAAGCTGCACCGAAGGCAGCTGCGAAGAAGGCAGCGCCGGCGAAGAAGGCCGCACCAGCGAAGAAGGCTGCAGCGAAGAAAGCTGCACCGAAGGCTGCTGCAAAGAAGGCCGCGCCAGCGAAGAAGGCTGCACCGGCCAAGAAGGCGGCTGCTGCGAAGAAACCCGCGGCGAAAAAGCCCGCTGCCAAGAAGGCTGCAAAAAAGGCGGCGCCCCCAGCGCCCGCTGCCCCTGCCGCTGCTGCAACGCCTGCAAAAACGGCATTGAGCCCGGCTGCGGCCTGGCCTTTTCCGACGGGCAACAAGCCTTAAGTGGCAAAGCACCGAAGCACAAGAGCCCTCAGTGGGTTCTTGTGCCAGGTGTCACTGTGTTGGCATTGACTTGCCTTCACGGCCTCTCAGAGCCCGGCAACTGCCGGGCTCACTTCATTGCGCGGCCTGTTGATGAGCACCCGTCACGCGGCGCCCGCCAGATTGCGGTCGATCACGTGGTTCTGCCCGCCACGGCAAGCAATTTTTAACGCACCAAGCTGGTTACCCAA
>JAYVRO010000236.1:0-22227 GCA_043776165.1 Rubrivivax sp.
GACGATGTCCGCCGCTGCGCGGAGGTCTTGCTGGAGTTGGGCTTCCTGAAGCAACTTGCGGTTTTCACCCAATTGGGTGCCCACGACCAGACTCGATCCCGCGACGATGAAAAGCCCGATCGCTATGCCGACCATCATCTCGACGATCGACATACCGCGTTGTCGGTGGTCGATTGAGGACCTGAAGGGGCGTCGATTCAGCACGCTGGGCCACCCATTTCAGAGCCAGGTGGCGTGCAAACAGTGACTCGTCCTGCATGATTCAGGGTGACATGCAGCGTTCGCGCAGCGTCAATTTTGGTTATCAAAGTGAACTGGACCAACGGACTGCTGTCATCGTCGGTTGGAATGTCTGAAATGCTTCCGGTGAGCTGATCGAATGCAAACGCCCCTGTCTGTCCCGGGGGAATCGCAAAAGCGACGCGTGTGCTGTTCAACACCTGAACCGTCTTGATCTCTTTTGTTCGGGCATCGGTGCAAGCGTTCCCGGCTCCTAAAGTGCAGTCACACCTCTGGCCGTTGGCGGTTGACGTGAAAATCGTGTAGCAAGTCATGGTTGCCAAGTCGGTGTCGTAGCTGAAGCGCACCCACTCGTTCCTTGCCACCGCTTCGCCTCTGGCCAATTGCAGGTCAGTCACCAATTGGGCTGCTGTGCCGCGCAGCCGCTGGGTCTCGATCAAGCGCTGAAAAGAAGGTGCAGCGACCAAGAGCAGCAGGGCGGCAATGGCCACCACAACCATCAATTCGATGAGCGTGAATCCAGCCGCGCGGCGGAAAAACTTGATCATCAACGGCCCCAGCAACGGTTGTTGGCTGCTTCATCAAATGCCGCCACCCCATCCGATGAGCCGTAAAAAACATTGCCGTTTGCAGCACGAATCTGCAGCTTGACACAATTGCCGTCGGAGGTTTGTGATTTGCCCGCCGTGGCCGTCGCCGTCACGGTGTACCCGGTCGGTGATTCACCCGAGACCGCCACCCCGTAGTAGCCGTTGGACGACGTGGCAGGCAGGCCAAGGACCGCAACAGAAGCGGCATAGGAGGCGTTATTTGCGCGGTATCGCTCCTGTGCTTGAACCGCAGCGTTAAGCGCAAGGAATGCATCAGAACGCCGACTCTTGCGAATGGAGTCCATGAAGGCCGGCAGGGCGACGGCCAGGAGCAAGCCGACGATGGCGATCGCAATCATGAGTTCGATGAGCGTGAATCCACCTTGCCGTGCCTGCGGGCACTTGATGAAAAGAGGCTTTGACTGGTTCATGGCCGTCGCATTATCAGAAGCGCTTTAGCAACGAGCTTGGCCGCCGAAGGCCACCGGTCGGCAGGCGCGGACCGCTTGTCAGGTGCCCCCCGATATGAGGGGGTGGTCTTTCAGCACAAAACGTAGCCCGGTAGCCCGGCGGTTGGTGTGCAGCTGCGAATACGGCCCATCACGTTGATCACCAATCTCACTGCCTCACCACGCCGATTGCTGACCTGCATCGTCGCCGTCGGCGTCACTGTGCCGAAATGAGGTGAAAAGCCGATGGAGCGTGAGTTCGACTGAACGCTGATGGGCGATTTCGCATCGAAACGGGTGGTTCGGATTTCTTGCGCATCGGCCTTGCACACCGCTGGCCCAACCGCGCCGCAGACGCAGTCTCCTGCCAAGCCGGAATGGATGATGACGCAACTGGTCGCGTCTTTGGCCTCGAAGCCGACTCGCAGGGTTTCGTTTCGCGCCACGGCCAGGCTGCGGGCAAACTGCAACTCGGTTTCAAGTTGCGCCGCCATGCCGTCAAGGTGTCGGCGGGCGCGGGCGCTTTCGAAACTGGGCAGCGCGACGCTCAAGATCACGACCGTGATGGCCAGGACGATGAGCGATTCGACAAGCGTCACACCGCGTTGATGAAACGGTTGGGACTGCTGCTTTGAATTGAATCGTTTGTTCATGAAGGTCTCCCGTGGTGATGGCATGGGCCTCACTGTAGGAAACCGGGGCAATTTGCGCTTCCCCCTGTGGTGGGTTTGGAGGCGCATTTGATGGGGGCCCCCGATCGGGGGAGAGAAAAGGCGCCAGCGCCTTTCAGATGTCCCGAATCAACTGCCTGAACTCGTCCACATCTTCGAACTCGCGATACACCGAGGCAAAGCGCACATAGGCGACTTTGTCCAGGCGCTTGAGTTCACGCATCACGAGTTCACCCACACGAGTACTGGGCACTTCACGTGCGGCTGTCGCCACCAGTTTGTCTTGGATGCGCTCGATGGCGGCGTCCAGCTGCTCCACGCTGACAGACCGCTTGTGCAGCGCCAGCAGCATGGACGCACGCAGTTTGGCAGGGTCGAAGTCGACACGTGAACTGTCCTTCTTGACGACGGCGGGCAATGCGATCTCGACCCGCTCGTAGGTCGTGAAGCGTTTTTCGCAGCGCAAGCAACGCCTGCGCCTGCGGATCACGCCGCCTTCGTCGGACTCGCGTGTTTCGACGACTTGGGTTTCGTCATGGCCGCAGTAAGGGCAGCGCATCTTGTTGCTCGGCCCGTTAGTCCGATGGGTCAGCCATAGACCGGGAAAGCCTGGGTCAGCACGGCCACTTTGGCACGCACTTGGGCCAAACAGGCCTCGTCGTGTGGGTGGTCCAACACATCGGCAATCAGGTGACCAGTCATCGATGCTTGCTCGGTGCCGAAGCCGCGTGTGGTCATGGCGGGTGAGCCCAATCGAATGCCGCTGGTCACCATCGGTTTTTGCGGGTCGTTGGGGATGCCGTTCTTGTTGCAGGTCATGTGCGCTTTGCCCAAGATGGCCTCGGCGTCTTTGCCGGTCAAGCCCTTGGGGCGCAGGTCGACCAGCATGACGTGGCTTTCGGTGCCACCTGACACGATGCGCAAACCACGCGCGATGAGCGTTTCAGCCAGCACGCGTGCATTGCTGAGCACCTGCTGCTGATAGGCTTTGAACTCTGGCATCAAGGCTTCTTTGAAGGCCACTGCCTTGCCTGCAATGACGTGCATCAAAGGCCCACCCTGGATGCCGGGGAAGATGGCGCTGTTGATTTTTTTGGCGATGCTTTCGTCGTTCATCAAGATGATGCCGCCGCGGGGCCCACGAAGGCTTTTGTGCGTGGTCGAGGTCACCACGTCAGCATGCGGCACGGGGTTGGGGTAAACGCCTGCGGCGATGAGGCCGGCGTAGTGCGCCATGTCCACCATAAAAAATGCGCCCACTGCCTTGGCGACACGTGCAAAGCGCTCAAAGTCGATGCGCAAGCTGTAGGCCGAGGCGCCCGCAATGATGAGCTTGGGTTTGTGCTCTTGGGCCAGGCGTTCCATGGCGTCGTAGTCGATGGCCTCTTTGGCGTCCAGCCCGTAGCTGACGACCTTGAACCACTTGCCGCTCATGTTCAGCGCCATGCCGTGCGTCAAGTGCCCGCCCTCGGACAGGCTCATGCCCATGATGGTGTCACCGGGCTGAAGCAGTGCAAAAAGCACCGCCTGGTTGGCTTGTGAGCCCGAATTGGCCTGCACGTTGGCGTGCTCGGCGCCAAAGAGTTGCTTGGCCCGATCAATGGCCAGTTGTTCGACCACGTCAACGTTTTCACAGCCGCCGTAATAACGTTTGCCGGGGTAGCCCTCGGCGTACTTGTTGGTGAGCTGCGAGCCCTGCGCCGCCATCACTGCCGGGCTGGTGTAATTTTCAGAGGCGATGAGCTCAATGTGCTCTTCTTGGCGCTGGTTTTCCGCCTGCACGGCGGCCCAGATGTCGGGGTCGATGTTGGCTAATGTGGATTGTTGGCGGTTGAACATGGCTGTCGTCTTTCACTGCAATGTGGGGCGTCGTTAGGCCCGCACACGCTGGGTGTTCTCGGGGGTTGTTGGGGTGTTTTTGGGGTACAGCAGCGGGCTGCCCAAGCGCTCGGCGCACTCGCGGGTGTGCCCAAGCCCCTTAATTCAGGAGCGCTATCTGCTCGGTCGGCGCTGATGGCGCGACGACGTCAATCTTTGGTGGGGGCGCTTCCTTGCGCGGCGATGTGGTCGGCCCCGCAGGCACTGACCGGCGGTCTGCCGCGCCAAGCATCTGCGCTTGCTCCGCAAGTACTCGGGCAACGTAACCACCATCACCCTCGGTTGCGCTGGCGCCCACATAGTTGCGCAGACCGTCATGCAAATTGCCTGCCCGTGCGATGCATTCCTTCAGTACCTGAACGCCGACACGCAAGTTGCTCACGGGGTCAAAAGCAGCATGTGTGCCACCAAACGCTTCGTACTTGGTGTCGTGCACACGCGTCATGACTTGCATCAGCCCTTGGGCACCGACTGGGCTTTGGGCAAAGGGGTTGAAACTGGACTCCACCGCCATGATCGCCAGGATCAGTGTGGGGTCCAAGCCGGCGCGCTGGCCCATGCTCCAGGCCTCCTGCACCAAGCGGCTGATCGGCTCGGGCGCGACTTTGTAGCGACGTGCAATCCATTGCGCCACCAGCGCTTGCTGCGGATTCAGATGCTTGGGATCGGCCGCAGTGGCGCGGCTCACAGCGTCTTGGTCGGCAACCGCAGTCAACAAGTCGCCATTGGCGCTGGCGCGGTCGTCTTGACGAGTTTGCAGCCAGTCCAAGGCCAGCGTCTCGACTTTTTGACGCACTTCAACGTTGCCAACAGCAAAAATCACGGTGGCTACAACAGCCAAACCGAGCACAGCCAAGCTGTTGTGGCCTATCTCTAACAAACCATGCCCCACATCACCCAGGAACACCTTGAGCGACCTCGCACTGGCTTGCTGCGCTGCGCGCAAGGTTTTCAAAACGGTCATGCATTTCCTCTCTGGCTTGCTCGCGACTTGCTCCGCTGGGTGCAAGCTAGGCGACGGCAACGCAATAATCGGCTCTGGGCCCGCGTTGGCAATTTTCGGGTAAACCCTGAATTTTTCGAATCAGGGGATTCTAGGAAGCTCAACATATCCGGTCAAGAATATAGAAATCAAATATTAGACCGAAAATCATATGAAGTACGCTGATCTCCGTGGATTCGTTGTGCAGCTCAAAACCAGCGGGGACCTGGTTGAAGTGGCCGACGCCGTGTCGCCAAAGCTGGAGATGACCGCCATCGGGGACGCCTTGTTGCGTTCTGCGGGCCCCGCCGTGTTGTTCACCCACCCCACAGGGTACCCCACGCCTTGCCTCATCAACCTGTTTGGCACGACGCAGCGTGTGGCGATGGGCATGGGCGTGCAATCGATCAGCGAGCTTCGTGGCATTGGTCAAGTGCTCGCCAATCTAAAAGAGCCCGAGCCACCTCGCGGACTGAAAGACGCCGGTCGTTTGTTGCACATGCTCAAGGCCCTGTGGGACATGAAACCCGCGCGCGTGCGCTCTGCCGCGTGCCACGAGGTTGTGATTGAACGCGCGGATGTCGACTTGGCGCAGTGGCCCATTCAGACCTGCTGGCCCGACGACGCCGGGCCGCTGATTACTTGGGGATTGGTCGTTACGCGCGGGCCGCAGTCGGTGGCACAACCGCGCAGTCGCCAGAACCTGGGCATCTACCGCCAACAGGTGATTGGCAAGCGGCAACTCATCATGCGCTGGCTGGCCCACCGAGGTGGGGCGCTCGACTTCAGGGACTTTGCGCGTGCCAACCCCGGGCAGCCTTTCCCCATCGCCGTTGCCCTGGGGGCCGACCCGGCGACGATGTTGGGCGCGGTAACGCCCGTGCCAGACAGCTTGTCGGAGTACCAGTTCGCTGGTTTGTTGCGAGGTAGTCGCACCGAAGTGACCGATGCCAGTGTTGGCGAAGGGGCACTGCGCCTGCAAGTACCGGCCAGCGCCGAAATCGTCCTGGAGGGGCACATTCCCGTGGCCGTGGCGGGTTTTACGGGCAAGTCTGACAACGGCGTGCCTTTGCAAGAGCGCGGTGGCTATTTGTATGCCCTGGAAGGGCCATTTGGCGACCACACCGGCTACTACAACGAGCAGGACTGGTTCCCGGTGTTCGAGATCGATCGCATCACGCACCGAAACGACCCGATTTATCACTCCACCTACACCGGCAAGCCGCCCGACGAACCAGCCGTGCTGGGGGTGGCGCTGAATGAAGTTTTTGTGCCCATCTTGCAAAAGCAGTTCCCTGAGATCGTGGACTTTTACTTGCCGCCTGAAGGTTGCAGCTACCGCATGGCCGTGGTGTCGATCAAAAAAGCCTATGCCGGGCACGCCAAGCGGGTGATGTTTGGCCTGTGGAGTTTTTTGCGGCAGTTCATGTACACCAAGTTCATCGTGGTGACGGACGACGACGTTGACGTGCGCAATTGGAAAGAAGTGGTATGGGCCATCACAACACGCATGGACCCGGTGCGCGACACCTTGTTGGTGGCAAACACGCCCATCGACTACCTCGACTTTGCGTCACCGGTCAGCGGCCTGGGCGGCAAGATGGGCCTGGACGCCACGCACAAGTGGCCCGGTGAGACGCAACGCGAATGGGGCCGCGCCATCAACATGGACGCCGCCGTGCAACAGCGTGTGGCCGACGTGTTGGACGGCATCTTGGCGTCGAAGCCGCCAGCGGGCACCGCGTCTTCGACAGTGCGTTAAGCGGCTGGCAAGGCAGCAACCAAGGCAGCAGCAAGTTAGTCAGCGTGTCAAGCCGCCGCACGAATCAAGTCCGCCGCTTTTTCGGCAATCATGATGGTGGGCGCATTGGTGTTGCCCGAAACGATGCGCGGCATGATGGACGCATCGACCACGCGCAAGCCCTGCACACCGTGCACCCGCAACTGTGCGTCGACGACGTCCATCGGCCCGCTGCCCATGCTGCAGGTCCCGACGGGGTGGTAGATGGTGTCGGCGTGAGCGCGAATGAAGGCTTCAATTTGCGCGTCGGTTTGCGCCGACGCAGAAGCTGCCGCTTCACGGCCACCCAAGCTGGCCAACGCGGGTTGCGCCAAGATGTTCCGCATGACACGAAAACCACGCACCATGCGCGCCATGTCGTCGGGATGCGTCAGGAAAGCGGGGTCAATCATCGGCGCCGCAAAGGAGTCCGCGCTGGCCAAGCTGACACTGCCGCGGCTCTGTGGCCGAAGCACGCACACATGGCAGGAATAGCCGTGGCCGAAAGCGCTCTTGCGACCGTGGTCAACCACTTTGCCGATGACAAAGTGCAATTGCAGATCGGGAATGGCCTCGCTGGCCTGACTGCGAATGAAGCCACCGGCCTCGGCAAAGTTGGTGGTGAGCATGCCACTGCGCTGCGCGCGCCACTCGAAGATGCCTTTGACCATGCGCATCACACCAGTGAAGGACAAGCCAAACAAATCGGTGAGGTGCGGCGCCATCACGACCTGGGTCACGTCGGCGTGGTCATGCAGGTTCTGGCCGACGCCGGGCAAGTCATGAACAAGGGTGATGCCGTGTTGTCGCAAGTGTGCTAGCGGGCCAATGCCAGAGAGCATTAACACTTGAGGTGACTGCAACGCGCCTGCACACAGCAACACCTCGCGGCGCGCCTGCAGTTCGCGCTTGACGCCGCCTTGCATCAGTTCAACGCCTGTGGCGCGGCGCTGACTGGAGACCGCCCCGTCAGCGCTTTCTTGCACAACGATGCGCATGACGTGCACGCCCGTCATGACCTGCAAGTTCTTGCGCCCCAAATTTGGCGTGAGATAGGCCTTGGCGGCGCTGAAGCGCTCGCCGTTCTTGTGGGTGACTTGGTACATGCCCACGCCTTCTTGGCGCGCACCGTTGAAGTCGGTGTTGGCGGCAAAGCCAGCTTGCGTGGCCGCTTGCACAAAGAGCGGACCAAAACGGTTGGGGCTGCGCAGGTCCATGACATTGAGTGGTCCGCCCGTGGCGTGAAAAGCATCGCCACCGCGTTCGTTGTGCTCCGCCTTCTTGAAGTAGGGCAACACGTCGTCGTAGCCCCAGCCCGCGTTGCCTTGGTTGGCCCAGTGGTCGTAGTCCTCGCGCTGGCCACGGACGTAAACCATGGCATTGATGGAGCTGGAGCCCCCCAACACCTTGCCGCGCGGCTGATATCCACGCCGCCCGTTCAACGCGGCTTGTGGCGCGGTCTGAAACGACCAGTTCGCCTGCCCGTTTTTGGCCAAGATCACCAAGCCCGCAGGGCAATGAATGAGGGCGCTGTTGTCAACCGGCCCGGCCTCCAGCAGACACACGGATACGGCAGGATCCTCGCTCAAGCGTGCTGCCAAAACGCAACCGGCTGAGCCGCCGCCAACAATGATGTAGTCAAACATGAAGGTTCCCACGTCGCCTGGGTGGCGAGCCAAAGCGGCGCATCTTAGCCACACCACGCAGCCTGAAAAGCGGGGCCAACCTCTAATCGGCGGGTGCGCGTGCGGGTGCGCCTGGGTGTGAGAGTGCGAGTGCGTTTTCTTCGTCGTTCAAAGCGATGGGCTGGCCATGTGGCGTGCGTGCTGCGGCATCGGCCCAGGCGTGTTCCAAAGCATGAATTTGTGCCGCCTGGCCCAGGCCCTGGCTGATGACCAAGGACTCCAGTGCGTTCAGCCAATGGGTGTAGTACGTGTCGCCATGGTCAGGGTCGCCGGCGACTTGCGCCGCGCTGATGGCGCTGCTCAGCGTTTGCGCCCATTGCGACCAGGTGAATGCGCCACGCTCATGCAGGGCCAGCACCATGGCAAAAGCTTGTGCCTGCCAAGGCGCGCTGAACACCGGGCCGTCCGGGCGCTTGGGTAGATCAGGTGGGGCGCCACCCTCATAGGTGCTCATGGGCTGACCACAGGTACAAGGTAAGACTGCCAGGCGTCAACAGACACCGTCACACCCGGCTCGGCTTGTGCGCCCCAGAGCTCGGCGCTCGCAAAGGCCACGGTGTAGAGCCACTGTGGCGCTTCGTCAGCGCTGCCGTCGGCACCGGGCAGGGCGTGGACATCAGCAAACACATGGCAGCCGTGGACATGGGTGATCCGCCCGACGTGGCCCCGCACATAACGGGGCAGCCGTGTGTGACCCAAGGGGTGGTGGTTCACGGCGAGTACCCGGTCGCCAACTGCGAAACGCGCAGGGCCGGTGTCTGGTCGCGCCGTGCTGCTGCCACGCGCGAGCGCGGCGTCGACCTTGTCGGCGCGCAAGACGGGCAAGGCTTTGCTGGCCGGGCGCAAGGCGTGTCCGCAGCGCAGCTCGTCGGCGGCAATCAAGCCACGTTGCAGCAGCAGTTTCTCCAAACCCAGGGTCCAGATGCGGTAGTAGCTTGACCCCAGGTAGGTGGCCGCTGGCAGCGTTTCCCGGGCTGACCTGGAGATGTCGATGTTCCATTGCGCAGTGGCGCCCATGGCCAAGGTCAGACCCAAGGCTCGGCGCTCCCAAGGGGCATGAAACAGCGGCTCGTTGGGTTCGACTTGCACCGGGCCGTAGCCCTGCATGCCTCCCATGTCATGCACGCCGTTCATGGTGCGCTCGAAGGATTTGCTGGCAGGGCCAGGCCGGTACCGATCATCGAGTCGCGGGTCACCAAGGTCGCCAGTTGCTCCTCACTCCAGCCCTCGGACCCTGCAGGCCGCTGGGGCACCACCAAATAGCGCAACTCCGCAGTGGAGTCCCACACACGAATGTGCTTGTCGCCGGGCAAGCTGACCTTGAAATCTGCCAGTACCGCGCGCGGCTCCATGACTGCGCGCGACCGGTAGGCAGCCGACTTGTACCAAACCGGCGGCAAGCCCAGCACTGGCCAGGGGTAGCACGAGCACAACGTGCACACCACCATGTGATGTTCTTGAGGCGTGTTGAAGACGGCCAACATGTGCTCACCCTGGCGCCCCGCGTACCCCAGCGATGCGATGGCAGCTGTGGCGTCTTGCGCCAACCACTGCGCGTATGCCGGGTCGACCCAAGCGCGGGCCACAACACGAGCGCCGTTGTGCGGACCCACATGCACTTCGTAGGTTTCGATCAAGCGGTCGATGGCGGCAGGGTCCACGTAGCCTTTTTGGGTCAACAAGGTTTCCAGGGCGCGCACGCGCAGGTCCATCTCACCAAGCTCCGAGTGCGCCGCTGAACTGCCGTGTTCAGCGTGCGTGTGCGTGTGCAGGTGCGCGTGAGGCTGCGTAGGACTGTGTGCCGGTTCACCCTGCGCGCCAATGTCTGTGTGTCTTTTTGTCATGGCGGGCAGTTTAGGGGGCGACATCGGTGGTTTGCGGCGGTCGCTGGCGGAGACAGCGGGCGGAGACAGCGGGCGGACTTGATCAGTGGTCGCAACTGGCTGCTGATAATGCGCCCCCGCATTCCACCCGGCGTGCGCCACAAGCCTCAAAGGGGCGACCATTGTTCAAGCGTTTTGAAGCCCTCGTAGCGGTCTACCCAGGCGCCTTGCCACCACCACCACCCACGTCTTTTTTTGCGTTCCTGTGGGAGTGCAGCCAGGGCGTGCGCCCGTATTTGTTGGCGGTGACTTTGTTCACAGCGGCTATCGGCGCATTTGAGGCCTTGCTCTTCAGCATGATGGCCCACGTGGTGGACTTGTTGGCCAAAACACCCGCTGCCGAGTTGTGGCCACGCGAACGAGGCAGCTTGATGCTGCTGGCGGCTGTGCTGGTGGTCAGCGTGGCCTTTGCGGGTCTGCAAGCCTTGTTCAAGTACCAGGGTCTGTACAGCAACTTTCCGATGCGTTTGCGCTGGAACTTTCACCGCCAGATGCTGGAGCAAAGCATTGGTTTTTTTGGCGACGAATTTGCCGGACGCATCGCCACGAAAGTCATGCAAACAGCGCTGGCCGTGCGCGACACCTGGTTGATATTTGCCGACATCTTGGTCTACGTGGGAATCTACTTCGTCACCATGGTCGTCATCGTGGGTGCGTTTGATGTCGTCTTGGTGCTGCCCTTTCTGGGCTGGCTCGCCCTGTATGGGTTGACGCTGATGTACTTTGTGCCGCGTCTGGGCGGGGTGGCCAAACAGCAGGCCGACGCGCGCTCTTTGATGACCGGCCGCATCACCGACGCCTACACCAACATCGCCACCGTCAAGCTCTTTTCACATGCCCAGCGCGAGGCGCACTTTGCCCGCGGCGCGATGCAGGAGTTCATGACCACGGCTTACGCGCAGATGCGTTTGGTGACGGGTTTTGAAGTTGTCAATCAAACGTTGAGCGTGGCGCTTGTGGGGGCCACCACGGGTGCAGCGCTGTGGTTGTGGATCCATGGCCAGGTGGGCCTGGGAGCGGTGGCTGCGGCCACCGCCATGGCGTTTCGGCTGAACGGCATCTCGCACTGGGTGATGTGGGAGATGGCCACGCTCTTCGAGCACATCGGCACCGTGCAAGACGGCATGCAAACCTTGTCACGTGCACGCAGTCTGGTCGACCACCCTGAGGCCATGCCGCTGCAAGTGTCGCGTGGCGAAGTACGCTTCGAAGACGTGAGCTTTGCTTACGGCGGCACACGCCGGGTGATCGACGGCTTGACGATGACCATTGCGCCGGGCGAAAAAATCGGCCTCGTGGGCCGCTCGGGTGCTGGTAAGAGTACCTTGGTGAACCTGCTCTTGCGTTTGTATGACGTGCAAGGCGGGCGCATCACCATCGACGGACAAGACATCGCCCACGCCAGCCAGGCGAGTTTGCGAAAACAAGTCGGCATGGTCACGCAAGACACCTCACTGCTGCATCGCTCTGTGCGCGAAAACATCCTCTACGGGCGGCCCGATGCAAGCGAGTCCGACATGCTGCGCGCCGCAGCGCGAGCCGAGGCTTCGGCATTCATCCACACCCTCTCCGACCCCAAGGGCCGCCAGGGTTTTGATGCCCATGTCGGTGAGCGTGGCGTGAAGCTGTCGGGTGGCCAGCGCCAACGCATTGCGATTGCGCGGGTGATGCTCAAAGACGCACCGATCTTGTTGCTGGATGAGGCCACCAGCGCACTCGACAGCGAGGTCGAAGCCGCTATTCAGGCCAGCCTTTACCGTTTGATGGAAGGCAAAACGGTGGTGGCCATTGCGCACCGCTTGTCCACCATCGCGGCCATGGACCGGCTCATCGTGATGGACAAGGGCCGCGTGGTGGAAGTCGGCGACCACCAGGCTTTGCTCGCGGCCGGCGGCATCTACGCTCGGCTGTGGGAACACCAGTGTGGTGGCTTTTTGGGTGACGGCTTGAGTGACGGCTCAGCCGAAGGCTCGGCAGGAGAAATCAGCAAGCCCGGCGCTCGGATCAATTCAGACGCAAAGGCATAGGTTCGGTCGGTGCGTATTGCGCCGCTGTGTCCGCAAAGTTTGCTGGTTGTGTCGCGGGCCAGTCCTGGGGCGCGAGCGTGTCTTGCTCAAAGTCCATCGGCAGCGTGGTGGCAAAGGCCATGGAGTCTGCGCTGGCCTGCGTCAAGGCCTGCTGCGCATCGGCCTTGGTGGCGGGTTGCGCAACAGTGGCTGCGGTTTTGACCACCTCCTGCAGTAGAGGTAGAGGCTGTTCTGGTACGCCATAGCGAGCAAATTTCACGCTGGAGCGCGATGCGCTGTTAGCAATGGTTTCAGTGGGCGCATGGCGCGCTTGCCTGGGCCACTTCTCGCCGCTCAGCCAGGCGGCGCCCAGCCACAGCGAAAGCACGCCTACGAGGGTGGAAGCAATCAAGACCAATACGGCAGTGGTGTCCATACCAGCGGGTATCGGCCTGGCGCTGGCCAACTTGAGCCGCCCTTGCTTGCAACTCAAGTCCGGCGCGTCAATGCCGAAAGCAGGCTCACGTCGTTGGCCTCTGTGCTCACGCAACTGGAGACCCCATGGCTTTCAAATCGACCCTTGCTGACTTGTCAGTTCTTGTCATCGACGACATGCCCATGCAGCAGGCCACGCTGCGCAGCCAATTGACCACACTGCAAGTGAACAAGGTCGACGTGGCCACCACGGCTGAAGACGCCGTGCGCATGATCAAGTCGCGTGCCTACAGCGTGGTGATGTGTGACTTCAATCTGAACCAAAAATCAGACGGTCAACAGTTGCTGGAGCACCTGCGTGAAAACGCCCTGCTGCCGCCGGAGTCACTGTTCTTCATGGTCACGGCAGAAAACGCTTACGCCGCCGTGGCCTCGGCCAGTGAACACAAACCCGACGCCTACTTGCTCAAGCCGGTGACGGCGAACGACATCGAAGAACGACTCAAAGCGCAAACCGAGAGGCGCAACGCGCTCCTGCCCATTCACCTGTGCCTGGGCCGCGACGACGCCACCGGCGCGTTGGCCGCCTGTGATGCCGTCATCGCCCATCAAGTGCGCTGGACCATGCATGCTTTGCAGCTCAAGGCGCAAACACTGTTGCGGTTGGGGCGACACGAAGACGCGAGCGAAATTTACGGCGAGGCGCTGGGCCAGCGCCCCGGTTTGATCTGGGCCCAACTGGGCATGGCCAAAGCACAAAAAGCAGCGGGCAATTTGGAAGACGCCAAGGGACTGGCTTATGGCGTGATGCAGTCCAAGGAGGGCGAAAAAACGCTGGAGGCCTATGACATCGTTGCCCAGTGCCTGGAGGCCCAAGGCGATTTGGAAGGCGCGATGTGGGTGATGCGCGACTCCGCCACCGTGATGCCATCGGCGCGGCGTCAACGCCTGCTCGGCGAGTGTGCCTACCGCAACGATGACCTGGTCACCGCCAAAGAGTGTTTTGCCAAGGTTGTCAAAGCCACCAAGGGGTCGATCACTTCGCAGTCGCAGGACACGCTGACGCTGGCGCAGATCAAGACAGACGCCGGTGAGGTGCAAGAAGTCATCGGTCTGCTCGATGCCGCAGTACCTAACAATCGACATGATCCACAGTTTGCCAACGTCGCTTTGGCCATCAAAGCGCAAGCGCAGATCAAGGCCGGTGACTTGGCGGGTGCGCAGGCCAGCTTGGCACGTGCGCGCCAATCCAAACGGCCGGCCAAGGCCGACTTCGCCACCATCGCTTTGGCCAAAGCCGAGCTGCTCGGTGGTGACGAGGCTGCGGGTTTGAAGATGCTGGAAACGGCAGTCAGCGCCGACCACGAGAACCCGCGCATCAAACAGCTCATTGGCAAAGTGCTGCGCGACACGGGGCGTGAGCACCTTTTGCAGCAAGTGGTGGACGCCGCTGTGAAGGGCCTGAACCGCAAGGTCACCGAGGCCAAAACCATGTTCAGCAACAGCCAGATCGACGAAGCCTTGTCGGCCATTGAAGAGGCACTGCGGGAGTACCCCGAAAACACCGGCGTGCTGTTGCAAGCAGCGCAGATGAACTGCATGTCGCTGCGTTTGAAAAAGCAACTCAATGTGGGTGTGTCGCAACGCGTGCGCACCTACCTCACCCGACTGGACGGCTTGATGCCGGGCAGCGACCGCGTAGCGCAAATGCACCGCTACTACCGCGAGACGATTGCCAGCCTGAAAGCCGGTGCTGCAGCCGCAACGCCCGTCACGTCAGCCTAGTGCGGCGCCCTGGATGTCCTTGCATTGACAGCATGGCATGGCCGACCTGATGCCGCCCCAATGACGCCGCAACTCGCTGCCTTGGCTGTGCACGACCTGAAGAACGCGCTGGGCGCGCCGGAGGGGCAATTGCAGGCGCTCGAAGTTGCGCCAACGCGGCAAGACGCCCGCCGCGCGCGACAACACTGTGAGCAGCTTCGCCGCGAACTGGTGGCCTTTCTCATGCTGTACCGCGGCGAGCGCTTGTGCGCCATGGTGGAAGACGAATCGCCACGCGAGTTCCTGTTGTCGATGCAGCGCGCTTACGCACGGAGTGGCCCGATGCGCCGTCGCGTCACCTTGACCGTCAGCGACTGCGCTGAAGCACCGGCGTTTTGGTACTTCGACGCCCGTTTGGTGCGACTGGCCCTGGACGCCGCCCTGCACAACGCCTTGCGCTTTGCCACCACGCAAGTGGTGCTGAGCGCAGCTCAGCGCGGCCACCGCTTGGTGTTATCGGTCAGTGACGATGGCCCCGGCCTGGAGGCCACGACTGACATGCACGACGCTTGGTCCACGGGCCTGGGCACAGAGTTGTGCCGCGCTGTGGCCCGGGCCCATCACAACGGTGAAACCGAGGGTGAACTCAAGGGATCAAACGCAGGCGAGGTTCGGCTCTTCGATCGGGCCGACGGTGGTGCTTGTTTTGAGCTGGTATTGCCATGACGCAAGGCACTTTATTGGGCGACGTGTTGCACAGCGGGTCAGGTGTCTTGCGCCGGCGTTCGGGAAGCCGCCGACAATAGGGGCCTCGTGTCCCAAGCCACCTCCCTGCCCAAGCCAGCGCCAAACGCCTCACCCGCTGCGCTCGCACCACTCCCGCCCAAGCCACTGACGGCCTATCGCCCGTTTTGGGCCAAGCGTTTTGGCGTCGCGCCCTTTTTACCCATGAATCGCGCCGAGATGGCGCAACTGGGCTGGGACAGCTGCGACATCGTGATCGTCAGCGGTGACGCCTATGTTGATCACGCCAGCTTTGGCATGGCGGTGATTGGCCGCACGCTGGAGGCACAAGGGTTCCGCGTCGGCATCATTGCGCAGCCCGAATGGCAAAGCGCCGAGCCCTTCAAGGCGCTGGGCAAGCCGAACCTGTTTTTTGGGGTCACCGCGGGCAACATGGATTCAATGATCAACCGCTACACGGCTGACAGAAAAATCCGCAGCGACGACGCCTACACGCCCGGTGGTCTGGGCGGCGAGCGGCCCGATCGCAGCTCGTTGGTTTATGCGCAGCGCTGCAAAGAGGCTTTTCAAGACGTGCCCATCGTGCTGGGCGGCATTGAAGCCAGCTTGCGCCGCATTGCCCATTACGACTACTGGCAAGACAAAGTGCGCCGTTCGATTTTGGTCGATAGCAAGGCCGATTTGCTGCTGTATGGCAACGCCGAGCGCGCCATCATCGAGATCGCCCACCGCTTGGCTGCGCGTGAAAACGTGCAGCACATCACCGACGTGCGTGGCACGGTGTTTGTGCGGCGCAGTGATGATGCTTCGTCCAAAGGCTGGTTCGAGCTGGATTCCTCGGAAGTCGACATGCCGGGGCGGGTTGACGATCACATCAACCCGTACCTGACAACGGCTGAGGTGGCGGCCGGGCAGGGTGTGAACTGCGCGACCCAAGACGCGCCGTCAGTAGAGTCAACGATTTCAAACGTTAACGTCGTCGCGATGCCCCTGTCGCGCAAGGTGGGCAAAACCGGCGCCGTGCAGATGCCCGCACGAGCGCGCACCGTCATCCGCCTGCCCAGCTACGAGCAAGTCAAGAGCGACGCTGTGCTCTACGCCCACGCCAACCGCGTTCTGCACCTGGAAACCAACCCCGGCAATGCCCGTGCACTGGTGCAACGCCACGGCGAAGGCCACACCGCGCGTGACGTGTGGATCAACCCGCCGCCCATCCCGCTGACCACGGCCGAGATGGACCATGTGTTCGACCTGCCCTACGCCCGCAGCCCGCACCCCAGCTATGCCGATGAAAACGGTGGGCACGACGGTGCCACCAAGATCCCCGCCTGGGAAATGATCCGCTTCAGCGTGAACATCATGCGCGGCTGTTTTGGTGGCTGCACTTTCTGTTCGATCACCGAACACGAGGGCCGCATCATTCAAAGCCGCAGTGAAGATTCCATCGTGCGCGAGATCGAAGAGATGCGCGACAAGGTCAAGGGTTTCACTGGCGTGGTGAGTGATCTGGGTGGCCCCACAGCCAACATGTGGCGCATTGGTTGCAAGAGTGAAGCCATCGAGTCAGCCTGCCGAAAACCCAGCTGTGTGTACCCAGGCATTTGCCCCAACCTCAACACCGACCACGACCCGCTCATCAAGCTCTACCGGCGCGCACGCAGTTTGCGTGGCGTGAAGAAAATTCTCATCAGCTCGGGTCTGCGCTACGACCTGGCTGTGCAGAGCCCCGAGTACGTGAAAGAGCTGGTCACGCACCACGTGGGTGGTTATTTGAAGATTGCGCCGGAGCACACCGAAGGCGGGCCGCTGTCCAAGATGATGAAGCCTGGCATCGGCAGCTACGAGCGTTTCAAACAGCTCTTCGAGAAGTTCAGCGCCGAGGCCGGCAAGAAGCAGTACCTGATTCCGTATTTCATCGCCGCGCACCCTGGCACCAGTGATGAGGACATGATGAACCTGGCCATCTGGCTGAAGAAAAACGGCTTCAAGGCCGATCAGGTACAGACCTTCTACCCGAGCCCCATGGCCACTGCGACGGCCATGTATCACAGTAACCTCAATCCGTTAAAGGGCATCAGCCGCGACATGCAGCGCGCCGAGCGCGTGGACATTGTTCGCGGCGATAAGCGCCGTCGTTTGCACAAGGCTTTTTTGCGCTGGCACGACGCCAACAACTGGCCGTTGCTGCGCGAGGCTTTGCAGCGCATGGGCCGCGCGGACTTGATTGGCAATGGTCGTCACCACCTCATCCCCAGTTTTCAGCCGGTCACCGATGGCAGCTATGTCAGCGCACGGCGCAAGAACTCGACACCGAGTTCAGCCAAGGACTCCACCCCAGCCAAACCGCGCATGAAAAGCACAGGGAGTGCAGTTGGCCCCATGACGCGCGGGCGTTTGCTCACGCAGCACACAGGGCTGCCACCTCGTGACAACGGCAGCAAGCCACCGGTCAGGCCCGGCGCTACTTCGCCGCGCAACCCAGCGCGCAACCCATCGCGAAAAACAGGCCCGGGAAAGTCCTGAGGAAGCGCGCGCCACATTGGCGCGTAATCCGAGAGCCTCATCAACAGGAGACTCTCCATGACGACTTCGCACCGCCGCTCATTGCGCCTATCGCTGGGCTTGACCACCTTGGTGGCCACCACGCTGCTTGTATCTTGCGCCAGCACACCCATTGCTGGGCCGACGGGCTTTTTCTTGACCAGCGCGGGGTCCGGCAAGGGAGCCGACTTGGGCGGCCTTGCCGGGGCTGACGCGCACTGCCAAAACTTGGCCAATGCAGCGGGCGCGGGCAAACGCACCTGGCGTGCTTACCTGAGCACCAGTGCCGTGGCGGCGGCGGGCGGTGCCGCGGCACAGCCCGCAGTGAACGCCCGCGAACGCATCGGCAAAGGGCCTTGGTTCAACGCCAAAGGCGAGTTGATTGCAGGGGATGTTGAGCAGTTGCACGCTGCGAACAAGCTCACCAAGGCCACTGCGTTGAACGAGCGTGGTGGCGTGGTCAACGGCGCTGGCGACACACCCAATCAGCACGACATCCTCACGGGCTCACGCATCGATGGCACGGCCTTGTCGCCCAGCCCCAACCTGACCTGCGGCAACTGGACGCAAAGTGGCGACGGCGCGGCCATGATCGGCCACCACGACCGGCGCGGCTTGGTCAGCGACGCCTGGGCGCTGTCTTGGAATTCATCACATCAAACTCGGGGATGTGGTCAAGACGCGCTGCGCAGCACAGGGGGCGCGGGTTTGTTTTATTGCTTCGCGGCCGACTGAAGGTAGCGCGCTGCCAGCGTGCGGCCCAGCTCGGCAGGCACCAACCGGTCGCGGTTGCGCTGCGTATCGGCGTACTCCTGTTGGTCTGAGTACAGGGGTTCGCCGAAGCGTGTTGCAGCGTTTTTCATAGCGCTTGTATCGGCGTCCGTGCCAATTTCAGTGCGGACGACGGGGTAGGCGCGCAAGCGCACGACGAGGGTCTCGTCGTCGTTGCCAAAGAGCGTCGTCTCGACTACGCGCGTGCAGCGTTCACGGGCCGCGCGTTCCAGCAAGCTGGCCACGATGGCCGGCACGTCAGTGAAAGCCGTTGGCATGACAAACAACACCACTCGTGTGCCGTTGGCTTGCAGACTGGCTGCCACTTGTTGTGCCAAAGCGCGGTTGATGCCGTCCCAAAAAGCCGCCGATGCAGCCTCGTTCTGCACGGCATTGCGGCCATGCCCAAAAACGATGGTGCAGGGCGCCGCGTATTGCGCCCGCGCAGCCGCAAAGGGCCAAAAACTCAGCACAAAGGCCAATAAAACGCCGACCACGGCATGCGTCCACGCGCGAAGACGCACGGCAGCCCGCATGTCAAGGTGCACATCCAACCGAACATCCAACGGAACATCCGACTGACCATCAAGCACCACCTGTCCCGAGGGCGCTTTGTTGTGGTCCAAGCGCGCGCCCAGCGCCGCGCAGTTGTGCCTTTCACTCGCGGTTACCATGCGCCCTTTCTTGGCGTGCCCAGGGCACTCCGCTCATTTTGATTGACCCATTTACACCGCCACCATGAGACGTCGCTCTACCGCTTACAGCATCGTCGCCACTTTGTGTGCTGTACAGCTGGTCGTTGCGATGTTTGCGCCGCAATTCTCTTGCGATTGGGGTCTGGTCACTTACATCGTGGCCGGCGTGGCCGTGATGTTCGTCCTGGCCAGCATGCCCTTTTTCTTGCGCCGCGCCTTTTCGCGCTCCAACCGCACACCGGCTGCGTTGGGCTTTGCCATGTTGGGTTTGCTCGGTTGGCTGCTGGGTTTGTTGGTGGGGTTTTCAAACACCAATTGCGGCTGACGCCCGCACGCTTTACGCGCAGCTAACGTTGCCTGTTGTTGCTGTGACATTGCAAACGGTCGCAGCTTGGTTTCGTTTGTAGTGCCGCTATGCTGGCGCTTCATCCACTGCCTACCCACATCATCATGAGCTTGGACTTCACTGGCCGCGTCGCCATCATCACCGGCGCTGGAGGTGGCTTGGGCCGTGCACACGCCTTGGCTTTGGCAGCACGCGGCGCGCGTGTTGTGGTCAACGACCTGGGCCACAACGTTGACGGCAGCGCAGGCCCTGGTGGTGCGGCGAAAAGTGCTGCTCAAGAAGTTGTTGACGAGATTCTTGCCGCGGGGGGCCAAGCCATCGCCAACGGCGCCTCCGTCACCGACGCCAGCGCCGTGCAGGCCATGGTGGCGCAAGCCGTGCAAGCCTGGGGCCGTGTTGACATCTTGGTCAACAACGCAGGCATCTTGCGCGACAAGAGTTTTTCCAAGATGAGCCTGGACGACTTTCGCCTTGTGTTGGAAGTGCACCTGATGGGCGCAGTGCACTGCACGCAAGCCGTTTGGCCCCTCATGAACGCGCAAAAGTACGGTCGCATCGTCATGACCACATCGTCCTCGGGCCTCTTCGGCAACTTCGGTCAAAGCAACTACGGCGCGGCCAAAATGGCCTTGGTCGGACTGATGCAGACCTTGTCCATTGAAGGCGCCAAGAACGACATCCGCGTCAATTGCCTGGCCCCCACGGCCGCCACGCGCATGACCGAAGGCCTGATGTCGCCCGCCGTGCTCGCAGCCCTTCAACCCGAAGCCGTGGTGCCCGCCATGCTCTGGTTGGCCAGTGCAGATGCGCCCACCCGCGCCATCGCATGCGCAGGCGCTGGCACCTTTGAAGCAGCCCACATCACGCTCACCTCAGGCCTGCATCTGGGCATGTCCCGCGACACGCCAGAGCAGTTGGCCGCCGCCTGGGCGCAGGTCACCGACAGAACGGGCGACCAGGTGCCCGCCAGCGGCGCCGCGCAAGGGAGCAACGAGCTCGCCAAGGCGATGGCAGCGGCGCCGAAAAGTTGATGTGTCTTTGGTGATGGCGCCTGAGTTGCCAGCGAATGCGCGTGAGCTGGGCCAATGAAAACGGCGCCCAAGGCGCCGTGACATTGAATCGATGGAGATTCTGGTGGGCGGTGCAGGGTTTGAACCTGCGACCTGAATGTGGCTGCCGTCATGCACCTGATGAGGAACGTTGGGTTCGAGTACCGCGAGTATGTGAACGTGCAGCGCTGGGCGGACGATTGCTACGCGCGAACGGCGTTGGCCCGCGCGCTGGCCCGGCCCTGATGCTGAACTGCATGGCATTGCAAGGCGAACCCAGGCGCAACTTGGTCATGGGTGGCAAACGAGCGGTCGAACTCGTCGTGAGGAATGCATCGCTCACACAAGCGTCGCAGAAGTCAGCCTGTGCATAGAATTGGATAATGCCGGTTGTGTTCCGCTACAGAGGGTTCCGCTTCTTCTTCTACTCCAACGAGGGCAGTCCTCGCGAACCCTTGCATGTGCACGTACGCTCGGGTAGCAGCGAGGCGAAGATCTGGCTCGAACCGCTGGTCCAGGTAGCCTCCAGTTTCGGCTTCGATGCCGGGACGCTGCGCGAATTGGTAGAGGTTGTTCAGGCCAACCGGGTGCTGATCGAGAGGACTTGGCATGAGTACTTCAGCTAAAGCGGTGCGATTCGACGACGACAGCATGTGGGTCGATCTTGACGATGGTCGGCGCATGGCCGTCCCGCTCGCGTGGTTCCCTCGCCTCTTGGCTGCGACGCCCGAACAGCGGAACCAGCTCGAGCTCAGCCCGCGAGGTATTCATTGGGAAGCGCTCGACGAAGACATCTCCATCGACGGCCTGCTCGCTGGTCATGGTGACCAGACTCACAGTCGACTTGTCGCGCCGGCCTGATGCCGAGCAGCCACCCAAATTCGAGGCACGGGTAGAGACTGGAGCAACCGGTCAGACTGGCAACGGATGATGGCTCCTGGCCGTTGCCGGTAGTGATGTGCGGTAGTCAGGTTGCTTGCTGATCGTCTCTGGGTTGGCCGAGTCTTTGCTCGGGCCCCGTCATTCACCGCTGTCACCCACCCGCAAGCGATACAGCTGGGCTGGCCTGAACGCCCCCGTCTTCATCGCACCGTCGATCATCTCCACGCAGCCTGCATCTTCAACCCTGCGCCTAAAACTTGACTTATCGAGCTGCCTGCCCAGCACCGCCTCAGACACTTCTTGAAACTCGGCCAAAGTGAACTGATCCGACAGCAGCCCTGGCGGAAAGCGCAGCCCCTGAAACTCTGCCCTGATCGCGGCTGCCGCCGACGCCACCAGCCCGGCGTGGTCAAAAGCCAGCTTCACGTCTGCTGCCGCCGCATCGGCGTTCACCCACTTCAACGCCTCGATCCGTTTGCCCGGATGTGCGGCCACGCTTTGTATGGCCAACACACATCGGTACACCACGCTCATCGCCCAAGGTGCACGCGGGTCTCTGTCCTTGGCGCCATAAGCACCCACCTGAGCAAGGTTCGGTAACAGGGTGCCAAGGCGCTCTTGCGCCACACGTTGCGCTGCGTCTTGCAGATCGCCGTCCAGGTCAATGCGAAGCACACCCCCAGGCAACGCCCATCGGCCCGCAAAGGGCGCCTGCGTACGTTTGCCAAGCAAGACATGCAGCGCCTGGTCATGGACCGAGAAGACAGCCAGCTCCGTGCGCACGAAGGGCATCTCGTAGTGCGTTGCCTGAACTGGTGATCCGTCAACTTCTGAAG
>JAYVRO010000237.1:0-5834 GCA_043776165.1 Rubrivivax sp.
CGGTTGAAAGCGCGTCTGAACAGCAAGATTCGGACGTCGCCGCGAGTGGCGGTTTGGTCTTGCAGGGCCGCACTTTGCGTGCCGAGTTGGTTTCGCTGCGCGAGCTCCTGTCAACTTGAGTAAGTCGAATGACGCGCCACCAAGAAGCCCAGGTCTGAAGCGCTCAAACCGCATGATGATTGCCCGGCAAGCGCGATATTTCCGCACCGTATAATCTCGGCTTCAGTCGGGGTGTAGCGCAGCCTGGTAGCGCACTTGCATGGGGTGCAAGGGGTCGCGAGTTCGAATCCCGCCACCCCGACCAAAAGATTAGCCAACGGGTTAGCTTTCAGGAGAAGCTAACCCGTTTTGCTTTTTGGTCCTTCTTTTCAGCTTGCGACCAGAAGTTTCAGTCAAAAAAAGGGCCAGCAGATGCTGACCCGTTCTTGGCGAAAAGCGTCTCAGGACGCCTGCTCGTCACTGAAGCGTAACTTCAACACGCCTAGCTTGGCTCGCGTCGCCACTGCCTGTCAACTGTTCAGGCTTTTTCAGTTCGACCTTGTCTTCAGCGACGCCACCAGCTTTGAGTGCGTCCCGAACGGCAAATGCGCGTAATTTCGCGAGTTCTTCGTTTTTGGCGGGGTCACCAGCGGCGTCAGTAAATCCACTGACAGTGGCCTTCTTGCCTGACGCAACACCTTTGATCACATCAGCCAACGCCGCAGCAGCGCCCACCGGGAGCTCAGATTTCCCGGTGCCAAAGTAGAACTTGACGACGCCACCTTCGACCTTGACTGAAGCTTCGTCGGCGCCACCTACCGAAGCCATCGGCGCAGCGTTGGATACGACACTGGCTGCAGCGGCGGGTGCCGCAGCCATGGGCTTGCTCGAGGCATGCGCCGCCACTGGTGCGTTGCCGGGCATCGGCAACAAAGGCACGATGAGCAGGGCAACGATGTTGATGATCTTGATCAAGGGGTTCACAGCAGGGCCAGCGGTGTCCTTGTAGGGATCGCCCACCGTGTCGCCAGTGACGGCTGCCTTGTGTGCTTCGCTGCCCTTGCCGCCATGATGACCGTCTTCGATGTATTTCTTGGCGTTGTCCCAGGCGCCGCCGCCCGTACACATGCTGATCGCGACAAAGAGACCGGTGACGATCGTGCCCATCAACAAGCCACCCAACGCGGCGGGCCCCAGAAGAAGGCCAACGACGATGGGCACCACAACTGGCAGCAAGCTAGGGACCACCATCTCCTTGATAGCTGCTGTTGTCAGCATGTCCACTGCCTTGCCGTATTCGGGCTTGGCCGTGCCCTCCATGATGCCTTTGATCTCTTTGAACTGGCGGCGCACTTCAACCACCACGGAGCCAGCAGCGCGGCCCACCGCCTCCATGGCCATCGCACCAAAAAGATAGGGAATCAAACCACCAATGAACAAGCCAACGATGACTTTTGGATCACTGAGGTCAAAGCTTACCGCCATGCCACGGCCCTCAAGAGAGTGCGTGTAGTCGGCAAACAAGACCAAAGCGGCCAATCCGGCCGAGCCAATGGCGTAGCCCTTGGTCACTGCCTTGGTCGTATTGCCAACGGCGTCGAGTGGATCGGTAACGTCGCGCACGCTCTTTGGCAGCTCGCTCATCTCCGCAATGCCACCCGCGTTGTCAGTGATGGGGCCGTAGGCGTCCAGTGCCACAACGATGCCAGCCATGCTCAGCATCGACGTTGCGGCAATGGCAATGCCATATAGGCCTGCCAAGTTGAACGCCGCCATGATGGCAACGCAAACAAACAGCACGGGCCAAGCTGTTGAGCGCATGGACACACCCAGGCCTGCAATGATGTTGGTGCCATGGCCCGTCGTCGAAGCTTGTGCGATGTGCTGCACTGGCGCGTACTGTGTGCCGGTGTAGTACTCGGTGATCCAGACCATCGCCGCCGTGAGTACCAGCCCTACAGCACAGGCGCCAAACAAGGCCATCGCTGAGACAGTTCCGCCTGCCACCAAAGTGAGTGGTTGGGGGAACATCTTGACTGTGACGAAGTAGAAGGCGACAAGTGAGAGACCGCCTGCCACAGCCAAACCTTTGTACAACGCGGGCATCACGTTTTTCATGCCCGGCGATGCCTTGACGAAGGCGCAACCAATGATCGACGCGATGATCGAGACACCGCCCAAAACCAGGGGATACACCACCGCGTCCACCGTGGCGCCGCTCACCATCAACGCTGCCAATGCCATGGTGGCGATGAGTGTTACAGCGTAGGTTTCAAACAAGTCGGCCGCCATACCGGCGCAATCACCAACGTTGTCGCCGACGTTGTCAGCAATCACCGCCGGATTGCGCGGATCATCTTCAGGAATGCCGGCTTCGACCTTACCGACCAAATCGGCGCCAACGTCAGCGCCCTTGGTGAAGATGCCGCCGCCCAGACGGGCGAAGATCGAGATCAATGAGGAACCGAAAGCAAAACCGAGCAAGGGCTTGAGCGTTGAGCTGTCGACTTTGGTGCCGCTACCGGTCAGCCACATGAAGAAGATGCCAACGCCCAGGAGACCCAGACCTACAACCAACATGCCTGTGATGGCGCCGCCCTTGAACGCGACGTCAAGCGCAGGGCCAATGCCTTTGGTGGCGGCTTGCGCGGTGCGCACATTGGCGCGCACAGAGACATTCATGCCAATGAAGCCGCAGGCACCAGAGAGCACTGCGCCCAGGACGAAGCCAATGGCCGATTTGGTATCGAGAAAAATAAAGATCAGCACGGCCAGCACCACACCGACGATGGTGATAGTGCGGTACTGGCGCGCCAAGTAGGCCGCAGCACCTTGTTGGATCGCGCTGGCGATCTCTTGCATGCGCGGGTTTCCGGCGTCTTGTTTCAGGATCCAGCTGCGCTGGATGAACCCGTAAAGCACGGCCGCTAGGCCGCAAACCAGCGCCAAATAGAGCGCTTGCTGGGTGGACATGGGGGTGTCTCCTTCCTCGATGAGGTCTTGTGGTGAGTTGATTCAATGTCAGCTTTGCATGCCGACGGGCGCGGGCGATGCTAAGGGAAGACCATGACCGCTCCTTACCGGGTTTCCCTGCGTGCGACCGCAGCGCCCAGCGTGCTTGCGCCGACGTCAGGCAAGGGCAAGTACCATCCCTAAAATCGGTGCATTCATCGAGAGGTAAAGAGCATGAGTTTGCACAACGTCACCCCAGGCGCCAAGGCGCCAGATGAGTTCAACGTCATCATCGAAATCCCTATGAACGCCGACCCGATCAAGTACGAGGTTGACCATGACAGCGGGGCGCTCTTTGTCGACCGGTTCATGAGCACGGCGATGCACTATCCCTGTAATTACGGCTACATCCCCAATACTTTGGCCGATGATGGTGATCCCGTCGACGTGCTCGTCATCACACCTGTCCCGTTGATTCCTGGCGTGGTCGTTACTTGCCGGCCGCTTGGCATGTTGAGGATGGACGACGAAGCTGGCGGCGACAACAAGCTGCTTGCCGTGCCGATTGACAAAATTTTGTCGATCTATTCGCAGTGGCAAAAGTTTGAGGACTTGAACCCCATGCGGCTACGCACCATTCAGCATTTCTTTGAGCACTACAAAGATTTGGAAGAGGGCAAATGGGTCAAGGTGCTCGGCTGGGAAGGCGCAGACAGCGCGCGCGCTGAAATTCGGTCTGGCATGACGGCATGGGCTGCCAAGAAGGGCCATTAGAGCTACCCGCTCAGGTTACCTAAATCACGAGGCAGCCGCGCGCTGTCGGGGTATTCTGGCCGTCTTCTACCGAGACACGACGGACTCCCATGCCCCTGCTATCGGACAGGTTGAAGCCCGAGCGAGTCGGCAAAGCCATCAACGTCGCTACAACTACAGCAAAAAAGGTTGCGATCTACAAGAGTGGGTCATGGCGCCATCTTGAATGGGCTTCGCTCATGCAGCTCGTCAAGGTAGTGGTCGATGCCTTCGCTTTCAGCGGCCAAAAAGCGGCCGACCGCGCCGGCAAATCGTTGATCCTGCAGCCAATGCGCAGAATGTGTTGGAACGGGGAGCAGGCCACGAGACATTTTGTGTTCGCCTTGTGCACCACCTTCGAAGCGAGCAATTCCATTGGCCAAACACCACTGCAATGGCTGGTAATAGCAGGCTTCAAAGTGCAGGCAGGGGATGTGGCAGGTCGCACCCCAATATCGCCCCCAAGCGGCGGCGTGGCTGCGGTCAATGGCAATCAAGGACGCTGCAATCGGCGCATCGTTCTGGTTGGCCACGAACAGCACCCAATGCTCCGGCATCGTCACCGCCATGCGTGCAAAAAAGTCTCGCGTGAGGTAGGGCGTTGAGTGATGGGCGTGGTAGGTGCGCGTGTAGCAATGGTAGAAAAAATCCCACAGGGCGGCGGTGATGTCCGAACCTTCGAACGTGGTGAACGTCACCCCTGCTTCGGTCACTCTGCGCCGTTCTTGCTGTATTTTCTTGCGCTTGTCGCGTTGAAGACGGGACAAGAGCTCAGCGAAGTTCAGGCATGGGTTTTCATTGTCCTGCAACCAATGGAACTGAACGCCTTGCCTCAGCATCCAGCCAGCGTCTTCAAGCGCCAATCGATCGACTTCGTCGACGAACAAGATGTGGGCTGAAGAGATCTGATTTTGGAATGTGTATTGACCTATCGCCTCTACCAACGACGCGCGAGAATGGCCATCAGTTGCCAACAATCGGGACCCTGGAACAGGCGTGAAAGGAACGGCGCCTAGAAGCTTGGGGTAGTAGCTCATCCCGTGACGTTGGTAGGCGTCGGCCCATGCCCAATCAAAAACGTATTCGCCGTAAGAATGCGATTTGAGGTACAGCGCGCACGCACCAACCAGTTTGCCTTGCAAACGCGCCGAAAAGAACTTCGGCGCCCAACCCGTCTGGGCTGTCGCGCTGTCTGAAAGGTGCAATGCGCTCAAGTACTCGTGGCGCATGAACGGCGACGGCGATGATTGCTCGAAGAGCAGTGCATTCCAGGCGGAACCGTCGATGGCTTGCAGGTCATCGTGAACCTCGATGACATAATCTTTCGCAGTGATGTTGATCTCCATTTTTCTCGTGAAAGCATCGTGATGAAGGTGGCACTTGCGCAGTTCAATGCCACCGTTGGCGACCTCAGCGGTAACGCTGAGCGTATCGCGGCTATGGCGCGAAAAGCACACGAACTTGGTGCCTCTGTGGTCCTAACTCCAGAGCTCTCGCTCACGGGCTATCCGCCCGAAGACCTGCTGCTCAGACCCGCCTTCATGCAGGCCTGTACCGAGAGTTTGGCGTCGCTTGCGCTATCGCTGGCCGACTGTGTTGGCCTGACGGTTGTGGTGGGTCATCCATACCAGCCTGGATCACAGGGCGATTTGCGCTCCAAGTCCATAGCCGTTCAGCAGCGGTTCAACGCGGCCTCCGCCTTGCAAGATGGGCGTGTCAGTGGCACTTATTGCAAGCGTGAGTTGCCGAACTACCAAGTGTTTGATGAACGGCGCTACTTCGCGTCGGGGCGCGACACCATGCTGCCTCCCTTGGTTTTTAGCAGCGCTGGCTTGCGCTTTGGCGTGTTGATCTGCGAGGACGCTTGGTTCGACGAACCAGCTTTGCTGGCGCGTGGCGCGGGTGCGCAAGTGCTGTTGGTCTTGAACGCATCACCTTTTCATTTGGACAAGTCTGAAGAGCGCGAGGCTCGCATGGCTGATCGCGCGCGCGCGGTCGGGCTGCCATTGTTTTACGCCCACTTTGTTGGCGGCCAAGATGAAATCGTCTTCGACGGTGCATCCTTCGTCGTGGATGCAAAGGGCGTGGTTGTCGCTCGCGCCGCGTCATTC
>JAYVRO010000238.1:0-5805 GCA_043776165.1 Rubrivivax sp.
CCGCCCTGCACTTCCCCGGCGCCGGTATGCAACGCAGCGGCTGGAAGGGAGTGGCGGGCGTGCGCCAGGTCGACGTGCAAGCAGAGGCCTTCGAAGCGCTGCACAAGCACGCAGACCAAACCCTGCGCGACGCGCTGGACATCGCCAGCGCCACCGGCCTGCGCGTCATGGACGTGCTCAAGCTGCGGCTGTCAGACGTGCGCGACGGCCAGCTGCACAACGTGGCCAACAAGGGCGGCAAGCGGGGCGAGTACGACCTGAGCGCGTCCACCGTGCTGCAGCCCATCATTGACCGCCGCAAGGCCAACAAGAAGGCCCAGCACCTGTTCTTGCTGGCGGCGGGCAAGAACCCGGTGAGCTACCGCATGCTGGCCGATCGGTTCACCAAAGCACGGGCCGCGGCGGCCCTGCAGTGCCCACAAGTGGCCGACCTGTGGCTGCGCGACATGCGCAAGTTTGCTGGCCAGCTGGCGCCGTCGTTGGCCGCCGCGTCAAAGCTGCTGCAGCACAGCAGCCTGAGCGTGACGCAGAGGCACTACAGGCAGGGCGACAAGCTCACGCCCGTGCGCTGAAAAGCGCTCCCGCAACGGCCAACCTTCCCAGTTGTCGGTTTAGCCAAGAACGCAGGTTTTTGGCGGGAGCGAATTGCACAAGCCTCATAGGTAAAACATGGCTGAAGCGAGGTCCGGTTAACAGCCCCCCGCGGGTTCGAATCCCGCCCCTTCCGCCAACAAGGCCCTGTCAGTTGCTGATCAAGCGGCCATACAAACGCAAGTAATCCCGCGCCGGCTCGTCCCAGGACAAGGACTCCGTCATCGCCGCAGCCATGCGCGATGCCCAAGGGTCACCAACCTTCTTCGCGGCAACAGCGCGCTGCATCACTTGCACCAAAGCCGCCGGTGTCGCGGCATCAAACACAAACCCGTTGGCCGGCAGCGCTGCATCGCCACCCGGGCCTGCGTCGTCGCGAACCGTGTCCGCCAGGCCGCCTACCCTGCGCACGATGGGCAAGGTACCGTAGCGCAAGCCGTACATCTGCGTCAGGCCACAGGGCTCAAACCGTGACGGCACGGCGATGGCGTCAGCGCCTGCCACCAAGCGGTGCGCCCGTGGCTCGTCGTAACCAATGTGCACGTGCACCCGCCCCGGATGCGCCAACTGCGCCATGCGAAACGCAGCCTCCAGCGCAGGCTCGCCAGTGCCCTGCACCGCCAGCTGCACGCCACCGGCCACCCACTCAGGCAAGGCCGCGAGCACCAGGTCCAGCCCCTTTTGTGACGTGAGCCGGCTGACGATGGTTACCAGCAAGGCATCAGGGTCCAAGGCCAGCCCCAATTCGACCTGCAGCGCACGGCGGCACTCCAGCTTGCCTTTCATTTGCATGCGGTCATAGCGCATGGCAATGGCCGGGTCTTTGGCCGGGTTCCAGATGTCGGTATCAATGCCGTTCAGGATGCCGCTGATGTGCCCTTCGCGGCTGCGCATCACGCCTTCCAGGCCGTAGCCAAACGCGTGGGTGGTGATCTCTTGGGCGTAGGTCGGGCTGACGGTGGTGATGTGGTGGGCAAAGCGCAAACCGGCTTTCATGAAGCTGAGCTGGCCATGGAATTCCAGGCCGTCGGCAGACAACAGGTCCGAAGGCAGGCCCAACATGTGCCAGTCGCGCATGGGAAACAAGCCCTGGAAGGCCAGGTTGTGCACGGTGTAGACCGACCGTGCGGCCGTGGCGCCGTGGTTGGCCATGTAGGCACAAGCCATGGCCGCGTGCCAGTCGTGGGCATGCACGATGTGTGGCACCCAAGCGGGGTCGGCATCATCGGCGGCCAAGTGCGCCGCAATCCAACCCAACAGCGCAAAGCGTTGCAGGTTGTCGGACCATTCCTGACCCTGGCTGTCTTGGTAGGGGCTACCGCCACGGCGGTACAGGTAAGGCGCGTCCACCACGTACACGGGCAGTTCGGTTTGTGGCATGCGCCCCAGCAGCAGCCGAACGTTTACCGCGCCAAAGCAGGCTCCGATCGTGGCCACCAGACGCACGCCTTGCACGCCGTCCATCACGGCCGGTAAGCCCGGCAGCAGCAGGCGAACATCCACCCCTTGCTGGGCCAGCGCTGCGGGCAAGGCCGCCACCACGTCGGCCAAGCCACCTGTCTTGACCAGCGGAAAGACCTCCGCTGCCACATGCAAGACCTTCATTCAGCGGCGCCCTTCAGACCAACTTGCGCAGCATGTCTCGCGTCACCAGGGTGATGCCCGATTCGGTGCGCGAGAAGCGTTCTGCGTCGGCCACGGCGTCTTCGCCAATGACCATGTGGTCGGGGACCACGCAGTCACGGTCGATCACGGCGCGGGTGATGCGGGCATGGCGGCCGACTTGCACACCGGGCAGCAGCACGCTCCAGTTCACCTGTGAGTACGAATGCACCCGAACCTGCGAGAAGAGCACGGTGCGAAAGACCGAGCCCGAGACGATGCAACCGCCCGAGACCAGGCTTTCAATGGCCATGCCGCGGCGGTCTTCCTGGTTGTGCACAAACTTGGCCGGCGGCAGTTGGGCTTGGTAAGTCCAGATCGGCCAGTCGGTGTCGTACAGGTTGAGCAGGGGGTCGGTGGCCGTGAGGTCGATGTTGGCGTCCCAATAAGCATCGATGGTTCCCACGTCGCGCCAGTAAGGCGGCAGTCCGGCTTTGCCGCCCACACAACTCAACTCAAACGGATGCGCGGTGGCTTCGCCGGCCTTGACGGCATTGGGGATGATGTCCTTGCCAAAGTCGTGGCTGGAGTTGGGGTCCGCCATGTCGCGTTCCAGTTCGCGGTACAGGTACTTGGCGTTGAAGATGTAGATGCCCATGCTGGCCAGGCTGCGACCAGGCTTGCCGGGAATGGTGGGGGGTTCGGCGGGCTTCTCGACAAAGTCGGTGATCAGCCGATGCTCGTCAACCGCCATCACGCCGAAGGATTTGGCCTCTTCTGAATCGACTTCAATGCAACCCACGGTGCATTGCCGCCCCTGGGCCACGTGGTCGGCCAACATCAAGGCGTAGTTTTGCTTGTAGATGTGGTCGCCGGCCAGCACCACCACGTACTCAGCACGGTAGGCGGCCAGGATGTCCTGGTTCTGATACACCGCGTCAGCGGTGCCGCGGTACCAGCTTTCTTCGTCCACCCGCTGCTGGGCTGGCAGCAGGTCGACAAACTCGTTCATCTCACTCTTCAGAAAAGCCCAGCCTCTTTGCAGGTGTCTCAGCAAGCTGTGGCTCTTGTACTGGGTGATGACGCCAATGCGGCGAATGCCCGAGTTCATGCAGTTGGACAGTGCGAAGTCAACGATTCGAAACTTGCCCCCAAAGTAGACCGCTGGCTTGGCCCGGCTGTCTGTCAGGTTCTTCAGCCGGCTGCCTCTGCCCCCTGCCAAGACCAATGCAACCGCCTTTCGAGGCAAGTACAAACCTTGGGCGACGTCGATGGGCTTCATGGGATTCCTCTTTTCTGTCTATGCAGCTAAATTACAAGGGTGTGGAGCACGCCGAAGCATGATCCACAGACGCATTGAAGTCGAATTTTCTAAAGTTAAACATCAATAATCAGATTCAAATATTTGATATTTAACACATTTATGAGAAACTGGTCTGCTATGAACAGCTCACTGAGAAAGTTGAACGTGTAGTCAAACTACACATAAAAATCTTCGCCCCGAGTTGACGCCAAGGGTACGCTTCAACGACACTCGATCGCGGCACAAAACCTGCATGCCATTCTCGACTCACACTGCGCCACGCGACATGCTCAATCAGACCACTCCTGTTCAACCAACTCTGTCAGTAGTCGCCCCGACTTGTGCGCAGGCCGTTGAATGGCATCTGTTGCACACCGTTGGCACCACGCCTGCAGGTGCAACGCCTTCCGAGATGATGCACGCAGTGGCACAGGTCGCACGGGAGCATTTGTCCCAACGCTGGGTGGCCGGCGACAGCGCGGACCGCGCGGCCAAGACGCGCCGGGTCTACTACCTGTCGATGGAATTCCTGATCGGCCGCACGCTGAGCAACGCCTTGGCCGCGCTGGAATTGAAGGGTGAGATGGGCCAGGCCGCGCGCGACCACGCCGCCACGCTTGAAGACCTGGTGGCCACCGAACCCGACGCGGCACTGGGCAATGGCGGCCTGGGCCGACTGGCGGCCTGTTTCTTGGACAGCATGGCCACGGTCGAGCTGCCATCGTTTGGTTATGGCATCCGCTATGAATTTGGCATGTTCAAGCAGAGCATCCAGAACGGCCGCCAGGTCGAGTACCCCGACCCCTGGATCGAGGACGGCACGCCCTGGGAATTCCCACGCAGCGGCGTGCACTACCCGATACGCTTTGGCGGCTGGGTCGAACCCGCCACCGACCCCAGCCTGGTGCCCACCTGGCGCCATGCGGGCGAGGTCAACGCCAAGGCCTATGACATGGTGGTGCCGGGCCACGGCACGCAGCGCGTCAGCACCCTGCGCTTGTGGAAAGCCGTGGCGCCTAGCCAGATCGACCTGCACGCCTTCAACAGCGGCGACTACGCCCGCGCCGCCGAGTTCAAGAACCAGTACGAAAACATCAGCTGGGTGCTCTACCCCAACGACAGCACGCCGGCGGGGCGTGAGTTGCGCCTGCGGCAAGAGTACTTTTTCACCAGCGCCAGCATCCAAGACATCCTGGCCCGCCACCAGCTGGAAAACGGCCGCTTGACCAACCTGTCGGACAAGGTCGCCATCCACCTCAACGACACCCACCCCGCCATTGGCGTGGCCGAATTGATGCGCCTTTTGGTGGACGAAAACGGCTTTGGCTGGCATGCCGCCTGGGCCATCACCAAAAAGGTCTTCAGCTACACCAACCACACGTTGATGCCCGAAGCGCTGGAAACCTGGCCAGTGGCACTGATGCAGCAAGTGCTGCCGCGCCACCTGGAGATCATTTTCCGCATCAATGCCGAATTCCTGGCCGAGGCTGCGGCGCACCGCCCCGGTGACCACGAATTCCTGCGTGGCTTGTCCTTGATCGACGAACGTGGTGAACGCCGCGTGCGCATGGCCCACTTGTCCATCGTGGGCAGCCACAAAGTCAACGGCGTGTCGGCCCTGCACAGTGACTTGCTCACCAAAACCATCTTTGCCGACTTCGCCAGCCTGTGGCCCGAGCGCTTCACCAACATGACCAACGGCGTAACGCCGCGGCGCTGGCTCTCGCAAGCCAACCCGGGCCTGACCGCACTGCTCGACAAGACCCTGGGCAGCGGCTGGCGGCTCGATCTCGAGCAACTGCGCGGCCTGCACGAGCACAAGGGCAACGCCGCTTTCCGCGACGAGTTCATGGCCATCAAGCGCGCCAACAAGGCACGCCTGGCCGCCCTGATCGAGCGCAAGACGGGCGTGGTCGTCAATCCGGCGAGCTTGTTCGACGTGCAGGTCAAACGTATCCACGAATACAAGCGCCAGCTGCTAAACGTGCTGCACGTGGTCACGCGCTACCAGGCGATCGTCGCCGACCCAACGGCCGGCTGGGTACCGCGCACGGTGATCTTCGCCGGCAAGGCGGCTTCGAGCTACGTGATGGCCAAGACCATCATCCGGCTGATCCACGACGTGGGCGCGATGATCAACAACGACCCGCGCATAGGCGACAAGTTGAAGCTCGTGTTCATACCGAATTACGGCGTCTCGGTGGCCGAGACCATCATGCCGGGCGCCGATCTTTCGGAGCAGATTTCCACCGCCGGCACCGAGGCCTCGGGCACCGGCAACATGAAGCTCGCGCTCAACGGCGCGCTGA
>JAYVRO010000239.1:0-5804 GCA_043776165.1 Rubrivivax sp.
AGCTTGCCGCGTGCCACTTCACTGAGCGACAAATCGATGAGCAAGGGGTCGCCATGGCGGCGCGGAAACACCGCGGCCACCGGGTTGGTGCCGAAGATGGCGTGGCGCCCACCGGCGGCCGGCATGGCTGCGGGGGAGTTGGCAAAACCGATGGCCACCAAACCTGCGGCAGCAGCCGGGCGCAAGTGGTCGACCACCACGCCGCAGTGGTGGCTGTTGCACACGCCGGCAAAAGCCACGCCGTTGGCGCGTGCAGCGTCAATGGCCTGCGCCACGGCCAAGTCGCAAGCGGGAAAGGCCAAGCCTTGTTGTGCGTCGATGAGCAGTGCACCGCCTTTGCGATGTTTGACATGCGCCACCGCGGCGCCATTGGCACGGCCATTCTTCAAGTGCGTGGTGTATTGCGCCACCCGAGAAAAACCATGCGAGCCCATGCCTTGTGCTTCAGCCAAGGCCAGCGCGCGGGCCGTGCTGTGGGCCATGCTGGCGTTGGCGCCGGCTGCTTGCAGTGCGGCTGCCACGCGAGCCGTGGCTTGCGCCATCGTGAGTTGGGCCATCAGCGCAGCGCTTCCAAAACTTTGTCGGCGATGAGAAAACTCACGCGCTCATTGGCTTCAAAAGTGACACCGGCGACGTGGGGCGTCAACAAGAGGTTAGGGCAACTTTCGAGATGACTCGAAGCGGGCAAGGGTTCGTTGTCGAAGACATCGATGGCAGCGCCACCCAATTGGCCGCTCTTCAGTGCGTCGGCGAGCGCAGACATGTCGACGATGCCGCCACGCGCCGTGTTGATGAGCACGGCACCGCGCTTCATGCTCGTTATGCGTGCTGCGTTGAAGAGGCCGCGTGTGCTGTCCACCAAGGGCACGTGCAGGCTCACCACGTCAGACATGCTGATGACTTCGTCCAGGCCTGCGCAGCGCACCATGTGCTGCGAAAACGCCGGATGGTCCTGATCCATCATGGCGTCGAAAGCCGTGACCTGCATGCCCAGCCCACGTGCGAGTTGCGCGGTGAGCTGGCCGATCGAGCCAAACCCGATCAGACCCAGCGTCTTGCCATGCACCTCGCGCCCGCTGGAGAGCGCATTGCGCGGCCACCCGCCACCCGCCACTGCGGTTGTGGATGTGTAGGCGCCCCGCAGCAGCACCATGGCGGTGGCCACCACGTATTCCGCTACGCTCAACGCGTTGGCACCGGTGGCCGGGATGACCTTCATGCCCCGCATTTCGCAACCCGGCACATCGATGTTGTCCATCCCCACACCCAGGCGACCCACCACCTTGCAGCGCGTCAACTTTTGAAGCAACTCGCCGCGCACTTGCGTGCGGTTGCGCACGACGATGCTGTCGGCGCGTGCTGCTTCAGCCAACAGGCGCGGCATGTCGTCCACGAGCTTTGGGTCGTACAGAACGTCGTGCAACGCTGCAAGCTGCGCCACAGCACGTTCGTCCATGAATTCGGTGATGAGGATGCGGGCCATAGCTGGTGGGGCTCAAGCCGATTCGTAGAGGCGCGTTAGAACAAACTCGCGGTGCCCCAGTGCTTCGGCTGCCGTGAAGCGCCCGTTGGCCGTGCGCAGCATGCATTCCAGGAGCTTGTCGCCAGCTTGGTCCAAGGTCAACTCGCGCTGCAGCAGACCCGAGGTGTCGACGTCCACGTGTTCGCTCATCAAACGCACGGTGCGCGGGTTGGCGCAGATCTTGATGACGGGCAGGATGGGGTTGCCAATCACATTGCCTTGCCCCGTGGGGAAAAAGTGCACGGCATAACCCGACGCGGCACACAGCGTCACCATCTCAGCCGCGGCCGAGGATGAGTCCATGAACCACAGGCCGGCATGCGTGGGCATCTCGGCCTTGTCGATGACGCCGTCGACAGTGCACTTTTTGCCGATTTTCTGGATGTTGCCCAGCGCTTTCTCTTCGATGGTGGTCAAGCCACCAGCGATATTGCCCTTGGTCGGCTGGCTGTCGGACAAATCACTCGTCTTGTGGCGGTTGATGACGTCTTGGTAGCGGTTGAACATGAACATGAACTCTTCGCGTACTTTGTCGTTGGCACAGCGCGCCGCCACGATCTGTTCGCCGCCGGTGAGCTCGGTGGTTTCACCAAAACACAGGGTGCTGCCCAAGGCGTGCAGCTTGTCGAAAGCGTCGCCCACCGTGGGGTTGGCACCGCAGCCACTGGTGGTGTCGCTTTCACCGCATTTGGTGGATACCCACAGCTCATGAATCGGGCACACCTCGCGCTGCTTTTCGCTTGCCCACTGCACGTATTCACGCGCCGCCTTGCTGGCCCGCATGATGGTCTCGTGGTCGCCATGGCCTTCAATGCCAAAGCCGACCACCGGTTTGCCCGTGGCCTTGATGCCGTCCACCACTTTTTGTGTCCAACCGTCTTCAATGCCGATGACGACGACCGCCGCCACATTGGGGTTGCAGCCCGTACCGATGAGGGTGCGAAAGTGCAAGTCCAGGTCAGCGCCAAACTGCAAGCGGCCATAAGGATGGGGGATGGCCAGCGCCCCTTTGATGTTGTGCGCCACCGCTTCAGCCGCCGCGTTGGACAAGTCATCCAGCGGCAAGATGATGACGAAATTGCGCACACCCACACGCCCGTTTTCGCGGCGGTAGCCCAAGAAGGTGGTTTCTGAATTAACTATTGACATGACGTTTCCTAGAAAAAAGTGACGTACGAGTTGGTGCACCGCTAATCCAGCGAACGCCGCAGATCGGGCTCCGCCCGGCTGCTGGCGTTGCCCCCTTGAGGGGGAGGGGGCCGCAGGCCGCCTCGGGGGTGGGCCCATTCACAGGGGAGGTGGCCGCAGGCCACCCTCAGGGGTGGGCCCATTCACCAGCGCTTGGTTTTAATGTTGTGGACATGGGCGTGCTGCCCCGCTGAAATGGGCGCAACCACCTTGCCCATGTCGATGCCGTACTTCCAAACGGTGTCGCCAACGCCCATGTCTTTGAGGGCGATCTTGTGGCCGATGGGGATGTCTTGACGCGCGTTGATGTTGATCATGCGGTCCTCGTCCATGATCCAGCCGGTGAGCGGCATGCCGGACTTGACGTCCTCCACCACCACCACGGCCACCGTGTCTTTGGCGTCGTGCAATACAAAGTGAATCATTCGCTTGTGCTCCAAAGTCGAAATAGCAAGGCGACATGCTAGCGCTGGGTTTTGGCCTGTCAACCAAGTCATCTGGATGACTTGCATGACTGGACAGAGCACCAACACAATGGGCCATGCTCACGCCCGCGCTCCCACCCGCTCCCTCGCCCGGACCCTTGCCCGCACCACCACTGTTTGCCTCGATCGCGCCCGAAGCCGCAGGCATGTTGCTGTACCGCGCAGTGAAACGTGGTCTGCTGCAGGCCATTGAAGGCAAACAACTGGCGCCGGGCGCTGCGCTGCCCAATGAAGCCGCGTTGGGCCTGGCCTTTGGCGTCTCGGTGGGCACCGTTCGGAAAGCTGTCGATGAACTGGTGGCCGAGCACATCGTGGTACGTCGCCAAGGCCGCGGTACCTTTGTCGCGACGCACAGCCCTGATCGGTTCTTGTTCCAGTTTTTTCACGTCGAGCGCAGCGACGGACTGCGCGAAGGTCCGCAGGTTGAGCTCGTCAGCTTTGAGCGTGTGCGACTGGATGAAGACGCCGCACAAGCCCTGGGTGTGCGTGCGGGCGAGTCGGCCTTTCAAATTGAAAACCGACTCTCGCTGCAAGGTCTGGCCATCGAACACGACCTGCTCACACTGCCGGCAACGCTCTTCAAGGGCCTGACGGAAAAGCGTTTTCGCGAGCGGCCGAGCACCATCTATCAGCTCTATCAAGCTGACTTTGGCATCACTGTGCTGCGCGCACTGGAGCGCGCACGCGCTGTGCCGCTGGAGCGCGCTACAGCGCGTGTTTTGGGCCTGCTGCCAGGTACCCCGGTGCTGCGTGTGCGGCGCACCGCACTGACCTTTGGCGACAAGCCTGTGGAATGGCGTGTATCCACCATCCACACAGCGCAGCACGACTATGTGCAGACCTTGTCACGGCCTGTTTAACCCGGTTCGTGGTCGAGGCTTGACCCACAATGTGTCGACCCTCTCTAAAAGGCTGTTTATGCGCGTGCTGAGTGCTTTTGTGCCGAATCTGGTTGCCAACCCAATTGCGTTGTTGATCCTGGCCTTTGCGCTGAGTGGGTGCCAGTCGCTCGCCTCTGATGAACTGGCCAAAAATCCATCGCCCGCTGTGTCAAAGGTGCCCGTCGCGTCCGCCAATACCCCTGCCAACGCGCCACGCCCTTCCGTGTTTGTCGGCGCGACCGGACCCGCGCGTACTGCCTCTGGCTCGGCGCCTGCAGCCTCCTCAGCCTCTGCGCTATCCACGCCGCCGGTCGCACCCGTGGGCCCGCAGCCACCTTTTGCCGTTGTCATCCGCGACGCCAAGCGCATTGCCGGTCCCTTGGTGATGTGGCAAAAGGATGAGCGCTTGTGGATTGAGCTCATGCCCGATCAGTTCAACAAGCCCTACTTGATGTCGCCCAAGATCAAGACCGGCATTGGTGAAGGCCAAGTCTTGGGTGGTTTGATGGCCTACCCGGTGAGCGGCGCTGGCGGCACGCAGGTCATTGAATTTGTCCGTGTCTTCAACAACGTGCGCCTGCAAGCCCGCAACACCGAAGTGTTTGCCAAAGCAGGCACGCCCGAAGCGCGTGCTGTGGCCGCGGCTTTTTCTGCCAGTTTGTTGGGCAGCACACCGGTGGCCAGCTTGCCGCACCCCGAGCGCAAGAGCGTGCTGATCGACGCGGGCGCCCTGTTTTTGACCGACATGCTGGGCGTGGGCATGCAGTTGCAGCGCAGTTTTCGCCAGGGCTACAGCCTGGACCGCGGCAACACCGTGATCACCGCTGCGATTGGCACGCCAACGGCCACCGTCATCGAAACGCAGAACCACTACTTCACCAGCAGCGTTGCCACCTTCAACATGGGCATGGGCAACATGAATATGCCGCCGCCACAAGTGCCCAACTACTTGCCGGACACGCGCAGCATGCTCATCGGGCTGCACTTTTCGATCGCGCAGTTGCCTGAAAAGCCCATGGCCACGCGCCGCGCCGACGCCCGCCTTGGCCACTTCACCACCACCGTGCTCGACTTCACCGACGACAGCGCCCACACGCCGCGCCAGCGTTTGGTCACGCGCTGGAGGTTGGAGAAAAAAGACCCCAAGGCCGAATCGTCCGAGCCCATCAAACCCATCACTTTCTGGATCGACAACAACGTGCCGCTTCAGTACCGCAGCACCGTGCGTGACGCCATCCTGGAGTGGAACAAGGCCTTTGACGCCATCGGCTTTCGCAACGCCATCAAGGTGGAACAGCAAGCCGACGACGCGGCCTTTGACACCCTGGATGTGGACCACGCATCGGTGCGATGGATGACCAACGCCAACGCCTGGTTCGGTGCCATTGGCCCCAGCCACTACGACCCGCGCACGGGTGAAATTCTGGACGCCGACGTGGCGATTGAGAGCATGACCAGCCGCTCCATGCGTGCTGTGCGCAACCAGGTGTTGGTGCAGTCCAACGCCGTCGCAGTACAGGCCACGGGTGCTGTGCCGGACGCCTTCGCCACGCCTTTCAACACAGTCTTCAACTTTGACAAACGCGAAGGCCAGCACGCCTATTGCACACACGGCCAAATGGCCGCCGAACAGTTGTCCTACGCGCTGGACGTGCTGGAAGCGCGGGCCGAGATCGTGCCCGGTGATTTGACCAGCGACATGAGCACACAGCAGTTTGTTCTGGCGTA
>JAYVRO010000240.1:0-22088 GCA_043776165.1 Rubrivivax sp.
ACAGCACTTCAGATGCAAAGTCGGCCAAGCGTGAACGCTCTCCGCGCGCCAATGTGACGTGGCCGCCGTGTGGCCAGCCCTTGAAGCGGTCCACCGCATAGGTCAGGCCCGAACTGCCCTCGGTGAGGTAGGGCGTATCGATCTGCGCGAGGTTGCCCAAGCACACGATCTTGGTCCCTGGCCCTGCGCGCGTGATGAGCGTCTTCATCTGCTTGGGCGTGAGGTTCTGTGCTTCGTCAATGAGCACAAATTTGTTCAGAAAGGTGCGCCCGCGCATGAAGTTCAGGCTCTTGATCTTGATCTTGCTGCGCACGAGATCGTTGGTTGCCGCGCGGCCCCATTCACCTGCCGTGGCGTCGGTGCGAGCCAGCACTTCCAGGTTGTCGTCCAGCGCGCCCATCCAGGGGCCCATCTTTTCTTCTTCGTTGCCAGGCAAGAAGCCGATGTCCTCGCCCACGGGCACAGTCACGCGGGTGACGATGATCTCGGTGTAGCGCCGCTCATCCAACACCTGCGCCAAGCCAGCGGCGAGTGTGAGCAAGGTCTTGCCTGTGCCTGCTGTGCCGGTGAGGGTGATGAAGTCGCACTCCGGGTCCATCAACAAATTGAGCGCAAAGTTTTGCTCGCGGTTGCGCGCGGTGACACCCCACACGGCGTTTTTACCGTGGGTGTACTCACGAAGGGTCTTGAGCACAGCGGTCTTGCCGGTGATCTCGGTGACCCGCGCATAGAGTGCCGCCGCGCCTGGGATTTCAAGGTACACAAACTGGTTGATCATCAGTGCAGGCACGAGTGGCCCACTGATGCGATAGAAGGTGTGGCCACCTTGTTGCCAGCTCTCCATGGTCTTGCCATGGCGATCCCAAAAATCGGCGGGCAAGGGCAGCACGCCGGTGTAAAGCAAATCACCGTCGTCTAATGTCTTGTCGTTAAAGTAGTCTTCAGCGGGCAAACCCAAGGCACGCGCTTTGACGCGCATGTTGATGTCCTTGGACACCAGCACCACGTCGCGACCGGGTTGCTGTTCGCGCAGGCTTTGCACCACGCCCAAGATCTGGTTGTCGGCCTTGCCCTGGGGCAGGCCGGCGGGCAGTTTGAACTCCAAAAAGCTCGTTTGAAAGAAGAGCTTGCCGGCGGCTTCGCGGTGGCCTGTGGTGCCCAGCGGGATGCCTGCCGTGCTGTCGAGCGTGCCGTCCTTGGAAGTGAAATTGGCCAGAGCGTCGAGGTCGCGACTGACTTGTCGTGCGTTGCGCGCCACTTCAGTCATGCCCTTCTTGTGGTTGTCCAGCTCTTCAAGCGTGATCATCGGCAAGAAGACGTCATGCTCTTCAAAGCGGAAGAGCGACATCGGGTCATGCATCAGCACGTTGGTGTCCAGCACGAAGAGCTTCGCCGGACCAGTGCCGCGTGGTTTACGCAGGCGCGGTGTGGTGGCTGGTAGCTGGGTTGGCGCGGGCGCGGCAGTCGCGACAGTCGCTGTAGGCCTGGCTGCAGGTCGGGCGGCGAGCAAGGTGGCAGGTTCGGGCGCTGCTGCCCGCACCGGCGCTTGCATCAGCCGCGCCGTGGGCTTGGGCGCCGCCAATGTCGCACCACCGTCATGCAAGGCCAAGCTGGCCTGGGCCGAGCCATCAACCGCTGGCGCTGTTGTTTTGGTGGTGCGCTTGTCGGTTCTTGGCGCGGCTTGCACGTCGTAGTCGGTGCTTGCCAAGGTGGCGGCTTTGCGGGTGGGCGGCTTGGGCAGTGGCATCGTGAAGGTGATTCAGAAAGAGGAAAGCCGCACAGGGGCGTGTGCGGCTCAGGTTAGCGGGGCAATGGGGCAATGGGGCAAATCCATGCCGCACCTGCGGCCTAGGGCGAAATTGCAATGTTGTCACGCATGCGGCGTGCTGTTCCACCATCCAGGTGTCAGGTCCCGGCTGCTTTTTTCAGCGCCTTCACCGCCTTCAAGACTTCGTCGACATGGCCGGCGACTTTGATGCCGCGCCATTCACCACGCATGAAGCCTGTGGCGTCCATCAAGAATGTGCTGCGCTCGATGCCCTTGACCTTCTTGCCGTACATGATCTTGTTCTTGACCACGCCAAACATGTGGCAGAGCTTTTCTTCGGTGTCGGCAATCAGCTCGAAGGGAAGTTCGAGCGCCTGCTTGAACTTGTCATGCGACGCGAGGTTGTCGCGTGACACACCAAACACCACGGCACCGGCCTTCACAAAATCTTTGTGGCGATCACGAAATTGCATTGCTTCGGTGGTGCAACCCGGTGTACCGTCCTTGGGGTAGAAGTACAACACCACCGCATGCCCTAGGTGCGACTGCGGCGTGAACTTCACACCGCCAGTGGCGACGGCTTCGAATTCCGGGAGGGGTTTGTTGACAGCTGGCGTCATGGATGGTGGGTTCTCTGGAATCGGCGCAAGTCGAATTATAAAGTGCTTGCCAAAGTTCACCTTTCCATCAGGAACGCTCCCAGCACCGAACGCCCTTCATTGACCAAAACGTTGTAGGTGCGTGCGGCAGCGGCCATGTCCATGGTCTCGACCCCCATACGCTGCGCGATGAGCGTTCTCAGCAGGGCAGGAGAGGGAAATCGCAAACGTTGGCCGCTGCCAAAAATCACGACTTCGGGTCGCAGTTGCGCGATGCGCTCAAAGTGCTCGGGTGTCAGATCGGTGAACTGATCGACGCCCCAAGCGAGTACGTCACCCGTCCAAGGTACCAGTACGCTGTGGCTGTACAAAACCTTCGCAACCCACAGTTGACCTGGTTCATGGCGCGTGATGACGTTGACGCCTGCCAGCGTGTCGGGTTGGAACTTCATAGAGGGATAATTCTAGTTTCGGCGGCGCTTACCTGCGCCATACCTCACTGCTCAACAAGGCTGCAACTTGTCCTTACGCCCAATCTCCAAATCTCGAAAGTTAGCCAATGTGGGCTACGACATCCGTGGCCCGGTGCTCGACAAAGCGCGGCAAATGGAAGAAGAGGGCCATCGCATCATCAAGCTCAACATCGGCAACATCGCCGCATTTGGCATTGAGCCGCCTGATGAAATTGTGCAGGACATGATCCGCAACCTGCCGCACTCGGCGGGTTACACCGACAGCAAAGGCCTTTTTGCGCCGCGCAAAGCAGTGGTGCACTACACGCAAGAAAAGCATGTGGCTGGTGTAACGGTGGACGATGTTTATCTTGGCAACGGCGCCTCGGAGCTCATCGCCATGAGCATGAACGCCTTGCTCGACAGTGGCGACGAAGTGCTCATCCCTGCACCCGACTACCCGCTGTACACCGCCGTGGTGGCGCTCAGTGGCGGTACACCCGTGCACTACCTGTGCGACGAAGGCGCAGGCTGGTTGCCCGATCTGGACGACATTCGCGCCAAAGTCACGCAGAGCACCAAAGCCATCGTTGTCATCAACCCCAACAACCCGACTGGCGCGCTCTACCCAGACGATTTGTTGCGTGGCATTGTTGAGATCGCACGCCAGCATCAACTCATCGTCTTCGCCGATGAGATTTACGACAAAACGCTGTACGACGGCGCCACCCACACCAGCATTGCGTCACTCGCTGACGATGTGTTTTTTGTCACCTTCAACGGGTTGTCAAAAAACTACCGCTCTTGTGGCTACCGGGCGGGCTGGATGGTGGTGTCAGGCGACAAGCGTCACGCCAAGGATTACATCGAAGGCCTGAACATGTTGGCCAGCATGCGGCTGTGCGCCAACACGCCAGGGCAACTCGCCATTCAAACGGCATTGGGTGGATACCAGAGCATCAAAGACCTCGTGGCGCCTGCGGGCCGCTTGGGCCGCCAGCGCGAATTGGCCACGCAGTTGCTGTCGCAGATTCCGGGCGTGAGCGTGGTCAAGCCGAAGGCTGCGCTCTACATGTTCCCGCGCTTGGACGCCAAGATGTACCCCATCACCGACGACCAGCAATTTGCCTACGAATTGTTGGCCGAAGAAAAGGTATTGATCGTGCAGGGCACGGGCTTCAACTGGGCCACGCCCGACCACTTTCGCATCGTTTTCTTGCCCAATTCCGACGACCTGACCGAGGCAGTCGGGCGCATCGAGCGTTTCTTGTCGAACTACCGCAAGCGCCACGCCGCGTAATTTCATTCAGGTCACATCACATCACATCAACGCGTTACTTATGAAACCGATAAAGGTTGGACTTCTGGGCATTGGCACCGTGGGCAGTGGCGCTTTCAAAGTGCTGCAACGCAACCAGGAAGAGATTCGCCGAAGGGCAGGGCGTGGCATTGAGATCACCATGGTGGCCGACCTGGACATATCCCGCGCCAAGAGCGTGGTGGGTGATGGCGTGCAGGTGGTGGCCGACGCGCGCCAGATCATCCAAAACCCCGAGATCGACATCGTCGTTGAGCTGATTGGCGGATACGGCATCGCGCGCACCCTGATGCTCGAAGCCATTGCCGCTGGCAAACACGTGGTCACTGCCAATAAAGCCTTGTTGGCTGTGCACGGCAGCGAAATATTTGCCGCCGCCAGCGCCAAAGGCGTGATGGTGGCTTTTGAAGCCGCTGTGGCCGGAGGCATCCCCATCATCAAAGCGCTGCGCGAAGGGCTCACCGCCAACCGCATTGAATGGATCGCCGGCATCATCAACGGCACGACCAATTTCATCTTGTCCGAGATGCGCAGCAAGGGCCTGGACTTTGGCGCGGTGCTGAAAGAAGCACAGGCCCTGGGCTACGCAGAAGCCGACCCCACGTTTGACATCGAAGGCGTGGACGCCGCGCACAAAGCCACCATCATGAGCGCCATCGCATTTGGCATCCCGGTGCAGTTCAACAGAGCGTACGTGGAAGGCATCACTGGGCTGCAAGCCGCCGACATTCGTTACGCCGAACAACTGGGTTACAGAATCAAGTTACTCGGTATCACCAAGCGCCGCGCAAACGGGATCGAGCTGCGGGTGCACCCAACGCTGATCCCCAGCGCGCGCCTCATTGCCAATGTCGAAGGTGCCATGAACGCGGTGGTGGTGCAAGGCGACGCCGTGGGCACCACGCTGTATTACGGCAAAGGTGCCGGCAGCGAGCCCACCGCCAGCGCCGTGATTGCTGACTTGGTCGACATCACCCGCCTACACACCGCCGACCCCGACCACCGCGTGCCGCATTTGGCCTTCCAGCCCAGCGCGATGCAAGACACACCCATCTTGCCGATTGATCAGGTCGTCACCGCCTTCTACTTGCGCTTGGTTGTGGCCGACGAAAAAGGCGTTCTTGCACGCATCACGGGCATCCTGGCAGAGAACGATATTTCGATTGACGCCGTGCTGCAACGCGAAAGCGCCGAGGGTGAGCGCCAGACCGACTTGATCATCCTCACGCACGACACCGTGGAAGGCCACATGAAAGCGGCGCTGGCGCAGATGCAAGGCTTGCCGACGGTGTTGGCGCCCATCGTGCGGATTCGCAAAGAAGAATTGAATTGAATAAGTTAACCAGCCACTGAACCCGACATGAAATACCTCAGCACCCGAGGCGATAAAACACCGCGTGGCTTTTGCGACATCTTGCTGGAGGGCCTCGCGCCTGACGGTGGTTTGTATCTGCCCGCCAGCTACCCGCACGTTGATTCTGCTCAACTCGAACGTTGGCGCAGCCTGAGTTACGCCGAGTTGGCGTTTGAGATTTTGTCGCTGTTCATCGACGACATCCCGGCCACCGACATGAAGCGCTTGTGCGACAAGACCTATACGCCAGAATGTTTTGGCACGCAGGCCATCACGCCTTTGACACCGCTGACAGCAATGGGCGAAGGCGTGTATTTGCAGGGCTTGTCGAACGGCCCGACGCTGGCCTTCAAAGACATGGCCATGCAGCTGCTGGGCCATTTGTTTGAATACGAATTGAATCGGCGCGGCGAAGCCTTGAACATCTTGGGCGCCACTTCGGGCGACACCGGCAGCGCGGCTGAATACGCCATGCGCGGCAAAAAAGGCGTACGCGTTTTTATGCTCAGCCCGCATGGCCGCATGAGCCCGTTCCAACAGGCGCAGATGTTCAGTTTGCAAGACGCCAACATCCACAACATCACCGTGGAAGGTGTTTTTGACGATTGCCAAGACATCGTCAAAGCGGTCAGCAATGACCTGGACTTCAAGCGCCGCTACAAGATTGGCACGGTCAATTCCATCAACTGGGCACGCTTGTTAGCGCAGGTGGTTTACTACTTTGCGGGGTACTTTCAGGCCACCAGTTCAAGCCAGGGCGGCAGCGCCGAGCAGGTGAGCTTTGCTGTGCCTTCGGGGAATTTCGGCAACATTTGCGCGGGCCATGTGGCGCGTTGCATGGGCCTGCCGATCAAGCGTTTGGTGCTGGCCACCAACGAGAACGATGTGCTCGACGAGTTCTTTCGCACTGGCACTTACCGCGTGCGCGGCAGCGGTGAAACCTTTGAGACTTCCAGCCCGTCGATGGACATCAGCAAGGCCAGCAATTTTGAGCGGTTTGTGTTTGACTTGATGGCGCGAGACGGCGTGCGCACGGCGCAGCTCTTTGGCGCTGACTTCAACACCAAGGGTGGCTTCAGCCTGAGTGCTGCCGAATTTGCACCCGCCGCAAGTTTCGGTTTTGTCTCCGGACGCAGCAGCCATGCAGATCGCCTAGCCACCATTCAACTAACGTTTGAGCGTACTGGTGTGATGATCGACACACACACAGCCGATGGCCTGAAGGTGGGCCTGGAACATCGCGACGCGGGCGTGCCGATGATTGTCTTGGAAACCGCCTTGCCGGCCAAATTTGCCACCACCATCCGCGAAGCGCTGGGCCGCGACCCCGAGCCGCCTGCCGCGCTCAAAGGCATCGAAGCCTTGCCCAAGCGCTTTACCCGGATGCCGGTGGATGTGGCGCAAGTCAAGCAATACATCGAAAAGCATTGTGCTTTGTGAACGACACGGCAAATGTTCGTTGAGTGCTTTGACACTTCACCTCAGCTCAAACGGTAACCCAAGATGGCTGATCCGCGCCCCTTGTTGAGTCTGGAAGAAGCGCTGGCGCTCCTGAGCGCTGGCGCCGCGCCGCACACCATCACGCAAACGCAAGTCGTGTCGACTTTTGATGCACTGGGCCGCGTGCTGGCGCTTGGCGTCACGTCCCAGCTCGACGTGCCGCCGCAGGACAACACCTCGATGGACGGTTATGCCTTGCGCGCGTCCGATGTGGCCGCGCCGGGCACGGTGCTCAGCGTCTCGCAGCGCATCCCGGCCGGCGTGGTGGGCGCGCCGCTGCAAGAGGGTACAGCGGCGCGCATCTTCACCGGTGCACAAGTGCCAGCCGGGGTTGACGCGGTGGTGATGCAAGAGCAATGTGAAGCCCTGGTGAGTGGGTCGGGTAACGACTTAGGGCAGGTGCGAATTAACGTCCAACCACGGCCAGGCCAGTGGGTGCGCCGCCGCGGGGAAGATGTGCAGAACGGCGCTGTGGTGCTGGCCCGAGGTGCAAAGCTCACGCCGCAGGCACTGGGGCTGGCGGCCTCTGTCGGCGCGCCGAACTTGACTGTGTTTCGACAACCACGCGTGGCGGTGTTTTCAACTGGTGATGAACTGGTGATGCCAGGTGAGCCGCTCAAACCTGGCGCCATCTACAACAGCAACCGATTCATGCTGCGGGGTTTGTTGCAGGCGGCGGGCTGTGTTGTCGACGACCTGGGCATCGTGCCCGACCGCCTGGACGCTACGCGGCAAGCGCTGCGCGCGGCGGCGCAGAACAACGACCTCATCATCACCTCAGGCGGTGTGTCGGCGGGTGAAGAAGATCATCTGCGACCGGCCGTTTTGGCCGAAGGCAGCTTGCAAAACTGGCAACTGGCCATCAAGCCGGGCAAGCCGTTGGCATTTGGCACCGTCAGGCGCAACGTGTCAGATGACTCGGCGCTCTTCATCGGCTTGCCCGGCAACCCCGTGTCGAGTTATGTCACCTTCCTCTTGGCCGTGATGCCCGTGCTGCGGGTGTTGCAAGGCGGGCTGGCAGCCCTGCCCAACAGCGTGGCAACGGTGGCTGATTTTGATTGGCCACAACCCGACCGCCGCCGCGAGTTTTTGCGTGTGCGTGTGAACGCGCAAGGGTGCCTGGAACTCTTCAACAACCAAAGCTCGGGTGTGCTCACCTCGGCCGCGTGGGCCGACGGGTTGCTGGACAACCCGGCCTCAAAAACCATTCAGCGTGGCGACTTGGTGCGCTATTTGCCGCTGGCGGCGCTCATCCATTCATGAAAATCAACCTGCGTTATTTCGCGTCGCTGCGCGAAGCATTGGGCGGCAGCGAAGCAGTAGAAATTGTTGCACCCATGACATTGGCCGAACTGCGTGACATGCTCATAACCCGTGGCGGCAAACATGCTGAAGTGCTGGCCCGCGACCGCGCTGTGCGTTGTGCGATGAACCAGGTGATGAGCGTCGAAACCGAGTTTGTTGCCGAAGGCGCCGAGGTGGCCTTTTTCCCGCCAGTGACCGGCGGTTGACCCATGAGCCGCGTGTCCATTCAGACGGCAGATTTCGACTTGAGCCAAGAGGTGGCAGCGTTGCGTGCGCAGGATCTTGGCGTGGGCGCCGTGGCCAGCTTTGTGGGCACCATGCGCAACAACAACCATGGCAGCAGTGTCAGCGCCATGGCTCTGGAGCACTACCCCGGAATGACCGAGCGCGCCATAGAAGCCATGATCGACGAGGCCATGGCGCGTTTCAAATTACACGCAGCGCGCGTTGTGCACCGTGTCGGGCCGCTCCTGCCAGGCGAGCAGATCGTGCTGGTGGCGGTAACCGCCGCGCACCGTGGCCAAGCGTTTCAAGGCTGCGAGTTTTTAATGGACTACCTCAAAACCCAGGCGCCGTTCTGGAAGAAGGAAAGCACCGATGCCGGTGCGCGCTGGGTGGATGCCCGCGAAGCCGACGACACTGCGCTGCGCCGCTGGGGTGTCGCGGCCCATAACGCTGGGCAACTGGATGGCTGACTTGCCTGCCATCGACCCGCGCAGCCTGCGCAATGCACTGGGCCGCTTTGCAACGGGGGTGACCATCGTCACTTGTCTAGACAAACTCGGCGAGCGTGTGGGCCTGACCGCCAATTCGTTCAGCGCGCTGTCGCTTGAGCCGCCGCTGGTGCTGTGGTCGCTGCGCCTGTCCAGCCCCAGCTTGCCTGCGTTCCTTGCTGCTGAAAGCTACGCTATCAATGTGCTTGGTGAAGCCCAGGTGGATTTGTCGCGCCGTTTTGCCTCGGCCACATCCGACAAGTTTGCGGAAGGCGCCTGGACGCATGGCGAGCACGGCGCACCCGTTCTGAGCGCCTGCGCAGCCGTGTATGAATGTGCGGCGGTGTCGCATCAAGAGGCCGGTGACCATGCGCTCTTTATTGGCCGTGTGGTTGGCATGAGCGAGGCACCGGTGCCGCCGCTGGTTTTTCAGGCGGGGCATTACCGTTTGTTGGGAGAAGTGCTATGAGCCAGGGCGCAAACATGGGCATGCCGGGCAGCATTGAAGGCAAGTGGATCGACATGTTCGCCGAAGTGTTTACGCTGTGCGGCGTAAAACCAGGTGACGCCTGCGCTGTGTTGTCTGAATCGTTAACCCGGGCCGACTTGCCGCAGCTCTCGGAACTTGCGCTGCAACGCCTGGGCGCCAGGCCCTTCCGTTTGAACCTGCCAACGCATCGCTTGAGCGCACCTGTGCCCGTGCGCTCCACCGGTGCTTCTGACGCCATTGGCCAGTTGGAGCCCGTCGTGCAAGCGCTGGCCAGCAGTGTGTTCATTGCCGATTGCACGGTGGAAGGCTTGCAGCATGCGGCCGAGTTGCCACGCATCTTGAAGGGCGGCGCACGGGTGCTGGCCATCAGCCACGAACACCCGGAAATATTGGAGCGCTGCTTGCCTCGCTCTGAAGACGAAGCCCAGGCCAAAGACGCCATGCGGCGGCTGAAAGCGGCACGCGAGATGCAGGTCACCTCGAACGTTGGCACTGATTTGCGCATCAGCCTGGCTGGCGCGCGCGTGGGCGGTGTGTGGGGGTTCACCAGCCGGCCTGGCAGCCTGTCGCACTGGCCCGGCGGCCTGGTGCTGGCATTCCCTGCGGCGGGTAGCGTGAACGGCTCCTTGGTATTGGACAAAGGCGATGTGAACCTCACTTTCAAACGCTACTTGCAAGACCCCGTTCGCTTGGTCATTGAGAACGATGTGGCCACCGAAGTGCAAGGTGACAACGTTGACGCCGAACTCATGCGTGGCTACTTTGCTGCATGGAGCGACCCCTTGGCCTACGCGGTGTCGCACATTGGTTGGGGCCTGAACCGCCGCGCCCGCTGGGACGCCATGCACTTTTACGACAAGGCCGATTTCAACGGCACCGAGCTGCGTGCCTTTGCCGGCAACTTCCTGTATTCGACGGGCGCCAACGAAGTGGCAGGCCGCCACACGCTCGGGCACTTTGACCTGCCTCTGCGCGGTTGCACGGTCAGCCTGGACGGCGTGGATGTGGTGAAAAACGGGGTGCTGCTGTGAATTTGCCTGCCTTCATCGAACTTGGTCAAAGCCAAAGCGACAGTGAAAGCCAAAGTCAAACCGCCGTGGTCTTTTTGCATGGCATCGGTGGTGGCAAATCCATCTGGGGTGAGGACGGCTCAGGCGCCGTGCGGGCCCTGGCCGCAGGGGGCTACCGCGCTGTGGCCATGGACTTTCCTGGCTATGGTGAATCCTTGGATCTTGGCCCACCCAGCATGGCCAGCATGGTGCAAGCGGTGCTGTCGCTCATCGCGCATCTGCAAGCCAAGCGCTGCGTTCTGGTGGGCCACAGCATGGGTGGCATGGTGGCGCAAGAGCTGGTGGCACAGCGCCCTGTGGCTGTGCAGGGTTTGGTGCTGGCCTGCACGTCGCCGGCATTTGGCAAGAGTGACGGCGCGTGGCAGGCACGTTTTGTGGCCGAGCGCCTGAAGCCACTGGACGACGGCCTGGGCATGGCGGGAATGGCCGACACGCTTGTGCCGGGGTTGGTGTCGCCCCATGCGCCAGCCAGTGCACTGAGCAGCGCGCACGCCGTGATGTCGCGGGTGCCTGAGGCCACGTACCGCGCGGCGCTCCAGACCATTGCATCTTTCGACCAACGTCAAGCGTTAGCAAGTTTTGCGCTGCCCACCTTGTGCTTGGCCGCCGAACACGACCGCACAGCCTCACCCGAGGTGATGCGCCGCATGGCCCAGCACATCCATGGTGCTGAGTTTGAATGCTTGGCCAACGCCGGGCACATCGCCAATGTCGAACAACCCGCCGCATTCAACGCCGCAGTGTTGGGTTTCATGCAGCGCCACTTTCCGCCAGGGTAAGGAGCCAAGATGCCCACATCAATGCGAACCCCTGCGATCACGCCTTTGCCCACGCCGACCCCCCCACCCGCGTCCAGACCGATGCACATTGCAGGCAACCCTGAACACTTGACGGCGCAGCAACGTGAGTTGATCGGCCTGGCAGCGCAACTCGGGCGCGACAAGTTCGCCGCCCGGGCCGCCAAACACGATCTGGAAGCGAGCTTCCCTTTCGAGAACTATGCCGACTTGCGCGCGAGCGGCTTGCTGGGTATTTGCGTGCCCAGGGCGCATGGTGGTTTGGGTGCGGATTTCGCCACGTATGTGATGGTGGCCGCAGAGTTGGGCCGCCACTGTGGCGCCACGGCGCTGAGCTTCAACATGCATGTCAGCTCATGCATGTGGTCGGGCTTTATTGCTGATGCACTGGACATGACCAGTGAGCAACGCGCCGACCACAACAGCAAACGCGCAGCGCATTACGCCAACATCATTGAGCGAGGGCAGGTTTACTCACAACCCTTCAGCGAAGGCGGCGCTGCCGCTGCGGGCAAGGCGCCTTTTGGCACGCTGGCACGCAAGGTGGACGGCGGTTACGTCATCAACGGCAAGAAGATTTTTGCGTCGCTTGCTGGCGCGGCAGACCATTACGGCGTGTTGTGTACCTTGGACAAACCCGGCGCCACGCAGCGTGATTCGCTCTACCTGGCGGTTTCAGCCCGTGCCGACGGTGTGAGCGTGACCGGCGACTGGGACCCGCTGGGCATGCGCGGTACCGTGAGCCGCACCTTGCTCTTCAAAGATGTGCTGGTTGGCGAGGACGCGCGCCTCATGCCCGAAGGCCTGTATCACCAGGCCTCGTGGCGCTATCCGCACATGTTTGCCACGCTCTCGCCCACCTACATGGGCATTGCGCAGGCGGCCTACGACTTCACGGTGGCCTACTTGCGCGCTGAAGTGCCCGGCATGCCGCCGACCAAGCGCCGCATGTACCCGACCAAACAAATGGCCGTGGCCGACATGCGCATCAAGCTCGAGCAGACCCGCGCGCTTTTTCTGCAAACAGCACGCGACGCCCGTGTGGATCCCGACAAAGACGCCCGCATGCGGCTTTATGCCGTGCACTACACGATCATGGAGAACGCCCAGGCCATTGCTGCCTTGGCCATCCGCACCTGCGGCGGTCAAAGCATGCTCAAGAGCTTGCCGCTGGAGCGCTTGTACCGCGACGCGCGCTGTGGCTCTTTGATGCTGCCTTTGACGGCAGAGCTGTGCATCGACCGCCTCGGCCGCGAGTGTTTGTACGAGTCGGGCGAGCGCGACGAAGCCATCGAGTAAGCCCGTGTTGCCCTTTCCGGCCGACACACTGCATGGCGCTTTGCAACGCTTGTGTGACGCGGCGCCCCAGGCGCCAATGCTGGAGCTAGGCACACAACGTTTGACCCGCGATGGATTTGCCGCCGCAGTCGCTCAAAGCCAAACCGCGCTGCTGGCCCAGGGCGTCACCGAACAATCCTTGGTCGCATGGTTGGGCCACAACAGCACCGAGATGCTCGCCACGCTGGTGGCCTGTTCACGTTTGCAAGCCGTGTTCTTGCCCTTGAATTGGCGTCTGACGCCAACCGAGCTGACGTCCATAACGCGCCACGCGGGCATCACCCACTTGCTGGGCACCCCTGAGCTGCGCGAGGAGCGAGACCGTGTCATCTCAAACCTTGTGTTGAACCAGGCGCCCGTGGCGGGGCTTGAACCAGGCGATCTGCTGCTCGTTTACACCTCGGGTACCAGCGGCCAGCCCAAAGGCGCGCTGCACACGCAAAGCGGCGTGCTGGCCAATGCCGAAGCCGCCATGGCGTCGCAAGACCTGGATGAGGACACCCGCGCTCTGGCCGTGTTGCCCATGTTCCACGTCGGCGGTTTGTGCATCCAGACCTTGCCCACGCTGTTGGCCGGTGGTCTGGTGCGCTTACAAGCGCGATTTGATGCGGATGCGTGGCTGACGGACGTGCAGCAGTGGCGGCCCCACACCAGCTTGCTGGTGCCCGCCATCATGCAGTCGCTCATCACGCATGCGGCTTGGCCAAGTGCTGATTTGTCGTCGCTGCGATTCATCAACTGCGGCTCGCAGATCGTGCCTTTGGCCATGATCGATGCTTTCCATGCGCGTGATGTGCCCGTGGCCCAGGTGTACGGCTCCACCGAGAGCGGGCCGGTGTCGATCGCCTTGCGCCCCGAAGACGCCTTGCAGCATGCAGGTTGGGTGGGACGGCCCGCGCTCAAGGGTTCGGTGCAGTTGGCGCTGGACGGTGAAGTGCTCTTGCGTGCGCCCAACTTGCTGCGCACCTACCACCGGCATGAAGCGCCAGTCTTCGACGCTGACGGATGGTTCCACACCGGGGACATCGCCGAGTGCAATAGCCACGGCTTCTATCGGCTACTTGGTCGCAGCAGCGAGCTCATCATCTCGGGCGGTGAAAACATTCACCCTGCAGAGCTGGAGGAGCTCGTCGCTGCACAGCACGCCGTGGCCGAGTGTGCTGTCGTCGGCATGGCTGACGCCCAATGGGGTGAAGTGCCGGTTGTGGCGCTGGTGCTGCGCGTTGGACACACCCTGGACGAGGCCGCGCTGGCCGATCAGTTCGCCCAACGCCTTGCGCGTTTCAAGCATCCGCGGCGCGTGTTTGTGGTGGCCGAGTTGCCCAAGACAGCTTTAGGGAAAGTTTGCAAACCGGACCTGAAGCAAAGTCTTCTCGCCGCAATGACGACGACACCTTCAATGCACGACGACACCACTGTCGCGGTGAGCAAGGTGGGTCAGGGCCACGTTGGGGCGCGGTAGCGCTACGGCACCCGGGCACAAATTCTTCAGGAAGATGTCCGCAACTTCCGCCAACAACGGTCGCGACATGTGGTAACCCTGGCCGTAGCCGCAACCCAATTCGCGCAACAAGTCCAATTGCACTTGGTTTTCGATGCCTTCGGCGATGACCTCTTTGCCCAGCGATGTGCCGAGCAAGACGATGGCGCGGATCACCGCAGCTTCTTTCGATCCTGGCCGCAAGTGGCGAACGAAAGACATGTCGATCTTCAAGCTGTCGATGGGCAAGGTCGACAAATGACTGAGCGACGAATAACCAGTGCCGAAGTCGTCCACGCTCAAACCGACACCCAGCGCGCGCAAGGCCGTCAGGGTGCCCAGCGCAGCTTCGAGTTGAGCCATCAAGATGTTCTCTGTCAGTTCAATCACCAAGTGCTTGGGCGCAAGACCAGTGGCCAGCAGTGTTTGTTTGACGCGCCCGACAAAGTCTCTATCGGCGACATCTTTGGCCGCCACGTTGACGTGAACACTCAGCGCTCCCAGTTCCGGGTAGGCCCTTAGCCACAAACCCAGTTGACGGCAGGCACCCATCACCACTGACTCTGTGAGCTGAATGATCATCCCCGACTCTTCGGCAATGGGTATGAAAGTCGCAGGGCTGACAGCCCCCAGCTCCGGGTGGGTCCAACGTGACAGGGCCTCAAATCCTTGCAGTCGACCGGTGGCAAGCTCGAAGATGGGTTGGTAGGCGATGGTGGTGGTCTTGTGTGTGAGGGCGCGGCGCAAGTCGGCTTCCAGCCGAACTCGATTGGTCACCTCAGCGTGCAGTCGCACGTCAAACAAGGCGTATCGCGCCTTGCCTTCCGACTTGGCGCGGTACATGGCGATGTCGGCGTCACGAAGCATGTCTTCAGGTTTTGTGTATCCAAGTGAGCTGAAGGTGATGCCGATGCTGGCGGTGGCAGCGATCTCCATGGCACTCAGGCGCAAAGGTTCACGCAAGACCTCAAGCAAGCGCTCGGCCAGTTCGACAGCGTCTGCGTCGCGGTCCAAACTGGCTGCCAACACAGCGAATTCATCACCCCCTAAGCGCGCCAAGGTGTCGCCCTTGCGCAAGCAGCCTGTCAGCCGTCGCGACGCTTGAATCAAGAATTCATCGCCGACGCCGTGCCCTTTGCTGTCGTTGATGAGCTTGAAGCGATCAAAGTCCAGGAACATCACAGCAAACGCCCGACCGGGCCCGCTTTGCGTGCGCTCGATGGCCGTGCTCAGCGCTTCATGAAACCGTTCACGGTTAGGCAAGCCGGTGAGCTTGTCGTGAAAGGCTCTGTGTTGCAGTTCGGCCTCGGCGCGTCGCCGTGCCGTGATGTCTTGGATCTGCAAGATCAGATCGGGGCCCGTACCCCCCGGCTCAGAAAAAACACTGCAGCTGATGCTGGCCCATGCCTCAATGCCGTCAGCGCGCAAGATGCGAAGCTCAGCGGCCTGGACATCGGCAACACCACTGGCCACCTGCGCCAGCGTGCTGTGCAGACGGGGCACGTCACCAGGGGACACAAGATCACTGAAAAGCGATTGCTCAAGCTCGGCACTCTGGCAGCCCAACAACTGGCGCAGGGCGGGGTTGGCTTGATGAATTCGCCCATCGGGCGCCACCAAGGCCATGCCAATGGACGCGTGCGTGAACGCGCTGTAGAAACGCCGCTCGGATGATTCCAAGGCCTGCAGATGTTGCGTCGCGGTTTCGGCTTCGCGTTGTTTGGCCTGGCTCGTTGCAAGCTCGGCTTCGCGCTCCAGGGTCTTTGCGCGCGCGACCTGCGCCGCCTTGTCGGCCTCTTGCTGTCGAGAAAAGAAATGCAAGGTGGTCAGCAAAAGCGCGATCACGGGCAGCACGCTCAACATCACTCCCAGACCCGCCAGTTGCAGCGTGGCAAACAACAGCGCGGCAACGGCTGCTGTCGCCGCACTGGCCCCGCCAACCCAACCAAACACGCTGGGCGTCAGCGAACGGGTGATGGGAAGCGAGCGTTTGAGCAGCGCCACAGCGGTCATCAACATGGCATTGAACGCGAAATAGGCCGCGCCAAAGACCATGCTGCCCATCACCAGCAGGGGCAAATTTTGCGTGCTGTCCAGTGCCAGCCATTGAATCAGCAGTTGCATCGCATGGCCGCAAACATCCATGCTGAAAGCGGCGATCGTTGTGCTGCCCAGGCGTGTTGTCCAGCGCGGACTGCTGCGCCATGACGAGACCAACGCTTCCAGCGCGGCCGCGACGCAAGCGGCCGCAGGGCCCTGTGACAGCAGCAGCAAGACGATGAACACATCGCCGATCGTGAAGACTTGGTTTGTCCTCGGAATTCGCACCGGGAACAGGGCCGTCACCATTGCCAGCAGCACGCCTCCGATGACCAAGGTCAAAACGTCGGCCGAGAGACCTTGCAGCACAACGACCGAATGCGCCAGACTGGCGCTGCCCAGCAGCAACATGCCCAACCAGTAGGCCGTGGCCTTGCGGTTGTAGTCCGGCATCAAAGCCGCATGCAGCCGCCGCGCAAAATTGCGCGGCGCTGTTGCAGTTTGATGTGACGCGATTGACATGAGCTGATTCCAAGACGCTGGCGAGGGCCTTTCTGCTGGCGGTTTCGCGGGCGTCAGCTCATCACGGCTCACCCAATACGAAGGTCTCAGCCATGGTGATGCCTTCGGCCATCGTGATGCCCTCGGCCATGGTGATGCCTTCGGCCATGGTGATGCCCTCCGCCATGGTGATGCCTTCCGCCATCGTGATGCCTTCCGCCATGGTGATGCCTTCGGCCATGGTGATGCCCATGGTCAGCATCGACCCGCCGCCAGATACAAGCCAACTTGACAGCAACTGAACAGGGGTAAAGAGCCCTGTTCGACCGGTCCAGGAACTGGAGCCGAGCAAACTATCAAGGATCGTCACGCTGCGAGTCACCAACGCTTGTGTGGTCATCGGCACTTCAGACACCGACTTGACAAACGTATTGCCAGCAACGCCCAGGGCTGCTGGCCAATAGTTGACGGTTAAACGACCGCCGCTGCCTTTGACCCACCAAATTCGCGGGTCATAAAGGGGTTGGTAGGTGGTCATCAAGGCCGTGCCGCTCAGGATGTGGGTGCCACCGGCCACCACGATCCGGCTCCAAGGGGTGTTGACAGCGTTCAGGCTCGAAGACAGGCTGGTGGGCATGGTCTTGCCACCAGCCAAGATCGACGCACCCGCAGTGATGACGTTATTGGCGATGACGCTGGCCAAATCGCTGCGCAGTACGCTGGCCATGGCGATAGCGCCGTCCACATTGAGCAGGCCCGCACCTTGTTGCAAGAGATTGGCTGAAGGCAGTGGCTGCGCTGTGTACTGCAGCAACGCCTTCACCAAGGGCGGTGTCAGGCCAGGATTGACTTGCAGCATCTGCGCGACCGTACCTGCGACCACGGGCGCGGCCACCGAGGTACCCGACAGGTACTTCAGCGCTTTGTTGAAGCCTTGGTGGGTGCCGCCCAGGCCATTGGTCAGCGCGGCGTACTTGGTTGCCAATGTGTCAAGCCCATCGCCCACCGACGCCGCAGCGCCGAGCACCCTGTTTCCCGGCGCAATCAGATCGGGCTTGATCAAGTTGTCAGCGCGCCGCACTCCCAGTGCATCGACATAGCTGCCCCGGGTGGGGCCGCGCGAGCTGAAACCATTCACCACGTCGTCGCTGCGCGCAACCGTGCCCTTCGAATTGGCCGCACCCACGGTGATGACGGTGGGGTCATTGCCGGGTGACGAGATACTGCCGTACAGCTCGGTACCAGCCGCATTGCGCCCAAAGTTGCCAGCAGCCACCACGACAGTGATGCCCGCAGCGCTGGCCGCACGGACGGCCCGACAAAGCGGATCGACCAAATAGCTGTCGGTCGAGCTGGCAGCCAAGCTCACATTGAGGACCCGAATGTTGTATTCCTTGGCGTGGAAGATCACCCAGTCGATGCCGGCAAGCGCATCTGCCAACTGACCAGAGCCGGTGTCGTCAAGTACCTTGACGTCGTAAATCGAAGCGCCCAGGGCGATGCCCGTGGAGTCGGGGCTGCGAAACCCGCCGCTGCCAGCCGCCACGCTGGCAACGTGGGTGCCGTGGCCGTAAACGTCTTGCGACGTTGTCGACTGACTGTTGTTGACGATGGTCTCAAACAGAACGCGGCTGATGCCGCCTGGCTGCAACGAGCTGGAGGTATCCATCCCGGGTATCCAGATGCGCGGTCCGGTGCTGTTGCTCATGTCGCCCACAAACAGCATGCTGACGGACTTGGCGACACGGCTGCTCTTGCCGTCGGCCGTCAACATCGAAGCATGTGCGCGTGACACGCCAGAGTCCAGCACCGCAATGCCGACGCCCGTGCCGTCGAGACCGGTGTAGCTGGACTTTTTGTAAACGCGTGGGCTGGTCGCGCTGCCCGAGACAACACCGACCGTTGACTCCAACAAGCTGACGGTGCGCGCCGTGGCGGAGTTGGACGAGATGAAGTTCACGTCGCTGCGCGCCGCAATCACGGGAACTTTGTCCAGCGGCAGCATCACCGACAACGCAGGCACGGCATAAAAGCGCATGAACACCGACCCGCCATTGGCCAAGATGGCGCTTCGCAAGTTGGTCATCTCGGGGTCTGCTGTGTTGCTGGCGACCACCAACTTGACGTAGGTCACGCCGTTCATGATGGCGACCCAGGTGCTGTTTTGTGTGTTGCTCCCAGTGGTAGCGACGGCGGCCACATCGTCGGAAGTCTTCCCACCGGCAGCCCAAGCTGGGCTGGGGGGCAGCGCAATCGTGAGCAGGGCGGCCATCGTCATCACAAAAGCGCGGCACTGCGCGGTCAAAGACGTTCGTCGCGACGACCCAAAAACAGCTTCGATCAATGTCATCAATTACTCCGATGAGTTACGGTCTACCCGATGCCTTGATTCTGCCTGTGTCTGTTTAAAAGAGGCTGTCTTTGCCCCCCTGATTCGGGGATTGAACGAGTATTTGATCACGGCAATGATTGACGCATTGATTTTAGGCTTCGAGCGTCAGATAAATATTATATAAAACCTCATCAGAAACTATATCGACAATCCGGCCAGGAACTTTAGAAGATTTTTGCGCGACCATAAATCACAATGATCTGAGTGAGTATGGTCTGATCTTGCCTATGAAGACATTCTTATCATGGAATTTCATCTGAAGTCTCAAGTACTGCAAGTGGTTTCCGATAAGCACTGACGAAGCGTGGTAATTCGCCCGCAATTATTGGCGTCTTATCAAACAATGAAAAATGACACAAAAGTGCTTGGCATATTCATTGGAAAGCCTTGTTTAAATCCCTCTCTTTGGTTTATCTTCGTCATATCGCAGAAATGCCTTCTTCGTGCTGTATGTGTTTTTTCGAAACCAATAACTTCGCATTGACAAATCGCACCTGTTAGCGCTCAAAGGAATGCACATGACTCAGGTTTCACAGCACACATCGGGGCTCAAGAGCGCCTCCACGGCCCAACGGGCCAGTGTGGTCACTGGCGGCTTAGCACGCGCTGTTTTGCTCGTCTTGACAGTGTTGGCGGGCTCGTCGGTGCTGGCCCAAACAGACTCGAGCACCAAGCTCGCCGGAGATCTGGTCTTTGATACGACATCGACCTCGACCACGACGTCATCGTGCCCACCAGGCATGTTATGCATGACAAGCAACTTGAGCAGCAGCGGTACGACCAGCGCCACGACCAGCTGGTACACCAGTGTCAATGGCGTGAGGTACGCCAAATTGATCGTGGTGAGCAACAGCGCCGATACTGACCTGGTGGCCTTGCGCCGCGCCGTGCTCGATGTGGGTGGTTCGGTGTACTACCGCTACGTCGCAGTGCGCGCCTTGTCTGTCATGGTGCCGGCCTCAGCCATTGCTTCTTTGGCGGCGCGTGCTGATGTGACCAGTCTGTCGCCCAACCGACGCGCCGCGCGCACGGCAAGCTTGCTGGAGGACTCGTCCGCGATCACCACGGCGCGGGCGGCGTTTTCCAACTTGCGTGTCACTGGCGCCGGGGTTGGCGTGGCCGTCCTTGACTCAGGCGTTGCCTGGAATCACCAGGCGTTTCGTGGCGCCAACGGCTCCCGTGTGGTGCGGGCGGTCGACTTTGTAAAGTCCCAAGCGGCCAGCGGCAACGGTGCCAAGGACTGGACGGGCGGCCTGGATCTCAGCACTTCCATGGCGCCGGGTAGCGCCGCTCAACGCCAATTTGAAAGACGCATCGCCAACGACGGTGCGCTGGTGTCCGACCCCTATGGGCACGGCAGCCACGTTGCCAGCACGCTGGCCGGCGCCACTGCTGGCACAGCCGTCGACAGCACAGGCGCAGCGCCCGGCGCGAGCCTGCTTGACGTTCGGGTGCTTGACGGTGACGGCGTCGGGCAATTGGGCGACGTCTTGGCCGGCATCGACTGGGTGATTGCCCATGCCCGCGAGTACAACATTCGTGTCATCAACCTCAGCCTGGCCACCGGGTCGGCCGAAACCTACCTGACGGACCCACTGTGCCGCGCCGCGCGCAGCGCCATCGCAGCAGGCATCACGGTGGTGGCAGCGGCTGGCAACTTCGGACGTGACGCGTTGGGCCGAGAGCAATATGGTGCTGTGGGCTCGCCTGGTATCGAGCCCTCGGTCATCACCGTTGGTTCAGTCCACATGAACCAGACGGCGCAGCGCAGTGATGACAGCGTCAACAGGTTCAGCTCGCGCGGCCCTACGCGTGGCAGCTACATCGACAGGTTTGGCAACAGACAGGTCGACAACTTTCTGAAACCCGATCTCGTGGCGCCGGGCAACCGTGTCACGGGGGCCATCGGCGCAACCAGCGACGGCAGCAGCAGCGGCTGGAGCAAACTGGCGGCGCAGAACCCTTTGCTGACGCAGGCCTTTGGCGGCACCGCGCAGGTGGCCAACAGGGGTTTGATGGAGTTGTCGGGCACCTCGGTGGCTGCACCCGTGGTGGCAGGTGCTGCCGCAATGATGTTGCAGGTGAACCCGGGGCTGACCCCGCCGCTGATCAAAGCCATCTTGCAATACACCGCGCAGCCCATTGCTGGCGCGAATTTGCTGCAACAAGGCACTGGCCTGTTGAATGTCGACGGCGCTGTGCGCGTGGCAGGCGCCTTGCGCACTGACATAACGGCCTCGGTCCAGTCAGGCACCTTGACACCGGGCGCGAGCTTGTTGGCCGCAGGACGCAATATCGGCAACGCCACGACAACGCTGGGTGGCAGCGCCTTCGATTGGAGCCGCATGATTTTTGCCGGTGGCAACCAGGTGCTGGCAGCGCCAATGCTGCTAACGCAGTTCCAACCCCTCTACGACCATCGCATGAGTTGGGCGCGCAACACGGTTTTACTCAGCACCGTGAGTTTTTGGCCCGCCAGTACTGCGGCTGGAGCGAACAGCGTGCCGAAATCGTTCTCGGAAAGCGCAGCGGTCGCGGCCAAGTTGGTTTCAAAAGGCGTGTTCGCTGTCAGTGCGCTGGCTGGCCGCAGTTCTTTGGTTGGGCAAACCGGTGTGTTCATGCCAGTGCCTTTGCTGTCGTCCTGGGTCGGTTCGGGCTTTGGAACTTTGTTGATGCAAGGCATCAGCTTGGCTGCTGGCGTTGTGCTGAGCGAAGGCGTGGTGCTCAGCGAAGGCGTGGTGCTGAGCGAAGGCGTGGTGCTCAGTGAGGGAATTGTGCTCAGTGAAGGCGTCGTTCTGAGCGAAGGCGTGGTGCTGTCTGAATCCGAAACGCATGGCGAGAGGTAGTTTTGAGATGCGCCGTGCCAACGTTTCAGATGAGTAAATTGGAGTTGAACATGACGACGATCAAATTTTCCTTTCTCCGGCGTGCCTTGGTGGCGTGTTTGTCCACCAGCTTGGTGGTCGCGAGT